>NZ_JAUSUQ010000007.1 GCF_030814135.1 Caldalkalibacillus uzonensis
CTTGGTGAGCCGTTACCTCACCAACCAGCTAATGCGCCGCAGGCCCATCTGTAAGCGATAGCCTTGCGGCCATCCTTTCAATCCCTTCCCATGCGAAAAGAGATCCCATCCGGTATTAGCCCCGGTTTCCCGGAGTTATCCCGGTCTTACAGGCAGGTTGCCTACGTGTTACTCACCCGTCCGCCGCTCGATCCACTTTCGTCCACCCGAAGGCTTCGGAAAGCTTCACGCGCTCGACTTGCATGTATTAGGCGTGCCGCCAGCGTTCGTCCTGAGCCAGGATCAAACTCTCCGACGCACACGGACGTGCTAGTGCCGGCGTTGTCGCAGGACGCGACGCTTTTAGCCGGCCTTCCGCCGTCCATGTAAATGATTAACTTCATCCCCAAAGGAATGAGCCTCGCACGCTTGTGCTTTGTTCAGTTTTCAAGGTTCCGACGCGCTGGATGCGCTAGTGCTGACACCGTCACAGGATGTGACGTCTTTAGTCAGTTGTTTTTGAAGCGACGTTACTCAATATAACACAGATAAACTTTTGTGTCAACACTCAATTTTCATTTTCATTAGTTTGAATCCGCCTTTCAAGGCGATGAAAAATAATATACCATAGCAAATCCCAAAACACAACCCCCTTTTTTATAATTTCTTTGGTTTTACATATTAGGGGATGATAGTCGGAGAAGGGGTTTTTCTGTTGGCTTTCGCATTGGTCATTTCATTACTTTGGACACCAGGGACAGCAGAAGCTGGTTAACCCCGATGGTGCAGAAGGTGATGTAAATTGGGACACATCCCAAACAGCTACAGCGACATCCGCAACAAAAGCATGCGGTGCCGCTGTTTAAAATTTATCGTGGATTGATCACGATTCATTTTCCTCGTCCAGTTTTTGCTGAGCCTCCTCTGTCACCTGTACCTTGGCCACAGTGGCTACTTCTTCTTCATCCTGCAAGCGGATCAGACGAACGCCACGAGCATACCGGCTAAGCTGTGACACATCATTCACATGGATGCGGATGATTAACCCGCTGGAAGTTACTAGCATAAAGTCATCATGGGGAGCAACAGTCTTCAAGCCAACCACTTCGTATTGCTCATCAGTCACATTAAACGTTTTAATCCCTATACCGCCACGTGTTTGGGCTCGATATTCATCAATCGGGGTGCGCTTACCATATCCTTTTCTGGAGACGATCATCACATCGTGATCTTCTTTAACAACATCCATACCAATCACTTCATCATCATCACGCAGGGTGATTCCCTTCACCCCTGTCGCGGCACGTCCCATCACTCTGACATCTTGTTCCGAGAACCGAATAGCCATTCCTTTTTTCGTGCCCATGATGATCTCTTGCTGGCCATCTGTCAGGCGGACAGAGATAAGCTCATCATCATCCCGTAAGTTGATGGCAAACAGACCGGCGCGGCGCACATGTTCAAAAGCATCAAGTGCGGTCCGCTTGACAATCCCGCAACGGGTAGCAAAAAACAAATAGCGACTAGGCTGATAATTCTCAACCTGGATCAGCGCCGTGATATATTCATCTTTTTCAATTTGAATCAGGTTAATAATTGGCAACCCGCGGGCTGTCCGCCCCAATTCCGGAATTTCGTAGGCTTTTAAACGATAAACACGCCCTTTGTTTGTAAACAGTAAGATGAAATCATGAGTGTTAGCTACAAACAGATGTTCAACAAAATCATCATCTTTGGTCCCCAAACCTGTAATGCCTCGCCCCCCACGTTTTTGACTGCGATAGGTGGTCACAGGCAAACGTTTAATGTACCCCTTATGGGTAAGGGAAATAACAACTTCTTCTTGGGGAATGAGGTCTTCATCTTCAATGAGATCAACGGCAACAGTAATTTCAGTCCGCCGTTCATCATTGTATTTCTCCTTGATTTCATTTAATTCTTCTTTGATCACATTTAAAATTTTACGTTCATCAGCTAAGATAGCCTTTAAATCTGCAATTTTAGCCAGCAGCTCTTGGTATTCATTTTCAATCTTTTCCCGTTCCAAGCCGGTCAGGCGCTGCAAGCGCATGTCCAAAATCGCTTGAGCCTGTTCTGCCGTCAGGTTGAAATTGCTCATCAAACCGCTTTTCGCTTCTTCCGTTGTCCGGGATGAACGAATGAGATCAATCACCGCATCAAGATGATCAAGGGCGACGCGCAAACCTTCCAAAATATGGGCGCGCGCTTCCGCCTTGCGCAGGTCGTACTCGGTACGGCGGCGAATGACTTCTTTTTGATGGTCCAGATAAAACTTTAATACTTGCTTCAGATTCAGCACTTTAGGTTCGCCGTCGACCAGAGCCAGCATATTGATGCCAAAAGTGGTTTGTAAAGCTGTCTGTTTATACAAGTTATTCAAAACCACATTGGCGTTCACATCACGGCGCAATTCAATGACGACACGCATGCCGTTGCGGTCCGATTCATCACGAAGGTCTGTAATGCCGTCAATTTTTTTCTCCCGGACCAGTTCGGCGATTTTTTCTATTAATTTTGCTTTATTGACCTGATAAGGCAATTCATCGACAATGATGCGCTGCTTACCTTTATCATCTACTTCAATATTGGTCTTGGCACGTAAAGTAATCGTGCCCCGGCCAGTGTTATACGCCCTTCTGATCCCTGAGGTTCCTAAGATCTGGGCACCTGTCGGAAAGTCCGGACCGGGAATAAATTCCATCAAATCTGCCACTGTGGCATCGGGATGGTCAATGAGATGATGCAAAGCATCGATCACTTCACCCAATTGGTGGGGCGGCACGTTGGTGGCCATGCCCACAGCTATGCCAGCGGCACCATTGACCAAAAAGTTGGGAAAGCGTGATGGAAGGACAACAGGTTCTTTCTCCTGACCATCGTAGTTATCTTGATAATCAATCGTTTCTTTATGGATATCACGTAACAGTTCCGTGGCGATTTTGGCCATTTTGGCTTCCGTGTAACGCATGGCCGCCGCGGCATCCCCATCGATAGACCCAAAGTTGCCATGGCCGTCAATCAACGGATAGCGGTAGGAAAAGTCTTGAGCCATGCGCACCAGCGTATCATAAACGGCCATATCACCATGGGGGTGATATTTACCGATCACTTCACCGACGATTCTGGCTGATTTTTTATAAGGTTTATCCGGTGTCATGCCCAGTTCATTCATGGCAAACAAAATGCGCCGGTGAACGGGCTTCAAACCGTCGCGTACATCGGGCAAAGCACGGCTGACAATGACGCTCATGGCATAATCCATGAACGAATTGCGCATCTCCTGGCCTATATTAACCTCTTTAATTCGTTGTTCAGCCATTAACTGCATACCTCCGTTTACCGGGATCCTTCTAGATCCAAGCCTCAATTCTAGTTTTGCCATATTTTAATAAAGCTAAATCTATGGACATGAACGAGACGCTTGCTAAGGTCGCTTTAACAGACGAGAAATCACCAGCAGCATCAACAAGGTGGTACCACTTAACACGACAGCCATCAGGTGGGCATCAGTCATCCGGTTGGCTTGTACTGCATCATAGATGGCGATGGCCAGTGTTTGCGTTTGGCCGGGAATGTTACCAGCTACCATCAGAGTGGCTCCAAATTCCCCCATTGCTCTGGCAAAACCAAGCACCAATCCGGCTAAAATCCCTCTGTAGCTGAGAGGCAACATGATGTACACAAATAATTGCCATCTGTTGGCTCCATCCAGCTGGGCTGCCTTTAAAATTTCAGTTTCTATTCCTTCAAATGCCGTTTGAACGGGCCGGATGATTAAAGGCAATGAGGCAATAGCAGCAGCAATGACAGCCGCTTTCCAGGTGAAAACAATGGGTGAGCCTGTCCATTGTTCTATTGCGCGCCCCACTATGCCTTCCCGGCCGATCAGCAGCAACAGGTAATAACCCACGACCGTTGGCGGCAGGACAAGGGGAATGGTGGTCAACAAGGACAGCACTTGGGTCCAGCGGTTCTGCCACTGAGTAAACATCCAGGCACACATCAAACCAAAAAGCAACCCAAGCAGCGTAGCTATTGTCGCAACTTTTAACGACAAATAAAGCGGAAAAAAAATGGTCGTCATCATAGCTCCTAACTGTGACATTATGGTGATTGGACTCCATATTCTCTGAGAATCTCTTGCCCCTTGACGGACAAGATAAAGTCACTAAACTGCCGGGCCTCCTCTTTCTGTTTACTTTCCCATGAAGACAAGTCGTTTTTTTATGGCATGAAGTCTCAATATTCTTATTGTACCACAACATGGCTTAGATGGGGGATTGATTGGACTGGTCCTTACTTGATTACCGTTGGCCGTAAACATAACGGGTGATTTTTGGTGCAAATTGGAATAGGACAATGCCGATCAAAGCGGAAAACAAAATAAACAGACCGCTGAACAGGACAAAGGGTCCGGAAGCCAAGCTGGCAATGATCACTGAAAATTCACCCCGTTGGGTAAAGGAAAAACCAGCCCGCAAAGCCACTTTTTTGGACAAGCCATACCAGCGCCCACCAATCACGCAAACGAGAATTTTAGCGATAATCGACCAGGCTAACAAGATGAGCAACAATCCCAGATAGGGAATCTTTTCACCCAAAGCAATGGTTGTGCCGAAATAAACAAAGAACAAAGGGAGAAAAAGATCACGTACAGGCAAGATCAACGGTTCCAAAACCTCTGTGCGTCTGGCTTCAGCCAGCATAATGCCAGCCAAAAATGCCCCCAATACCTCTGATAATTCCATATATAAAGCCAATCCGCCGTAACTGAGGGCGATGCCGACCAAGAATAAGATAAACAGATCTTGGTTAACATAACGTTCAAAAAAGGGACCCAGCTTGGCAAATAACAAGCGGCCCAATACAATGGCACCTGCCATCAGCAAGATGACTTTGATCAGTATCCAAATAAAATCCAGGCCCGTCAGCCCATTCCCTGCTGTTAAAGCAACCAATAGCGTCACCACAATCGGTGCGACAATATCTTCAAAGATCAGAACGGCCAGCATAAATTCCGATTCCGGGTTGGCCATCCGCTTGGAACTTTCCAACAATTTGACGGTGATGGATGAGCTTGTCGCATAAACCACGCCACCAATCATAAACGCGGTGACCCAATCCAAGCCAAACAGGTAAGCAATGCCCATCGTCACACCTAAACTGAGTACCACATCCAGCATTCCTGCCGGCAACACCCTTTTAGCAATGTCGGCCAGACGTTTGATGGGAAACTCCAGCCCCAGCAGAAAGAACAATAATATAATCCCGACTTCCCCAGCAATATGTAACAATTTATGATCGGACAAGATTCCCCCCAACACAACTCCTACCAAGATAAACACAACGACCCCGGGGATCCTGATTTTCAGGCCAATATACCCCGCTAAAAAAAGTAACAGCAGGATGAGACCCGCCCCCAACAGCACAGGGAATTGCCCTTCCACCGATTATACCTCCTCCCCGCGGCATAAAGCCTTAAAGGAACTGATCTGATCACTCTTTCCTGCCGCCATCAGGGTGTCTCCGGGTTTTAATACTTCATCAACTTCCGGACTGACAATGACCTCATCCCCCCGTACAATGGCCATAATCGATGCACCTGTTTTGGTTCTAATCCGGGCCTCTTTGATGGTTTGATTGGCCACCGGAGATTGGGGCGCCAGTTCTACCCATTCCATCACCAGCTTATTTTTAAACATTTTCATCGTATCCGCATCAATAGGCTGATAGGTAGCACCCAAAAACTGGGCCCCCAGTTCCCGTGTCTCATTCGCTGTCAATTCAAGACTGTAATCAGCCTCATCTCCGTCAGGATCCTCAAAAAAATACAGTTCCCGTTTACCGGAATGATGAATAATCAGCACCAGCATCTTACCTTCAGCTGTCAGAAACGAAAGCTTCTTCCCGATTCCGGGCAAATCAGCCATTTTTACCTGCATACGCCTCATCCTCCACATCGCTGTTTATATGTCGATCTTATCATTTGCCACCTGTTGAGGCAAAAGGCTTTGGCCTTTTTGGTCTTGAATCATTTAAAAAAGTGCAGCTTCCCATGGAGGTGAAAACTGCACTTTACCGTTACGATGAACATCTTGTCAGCATTGATATTCACAAAAATAACAAATGGCGTACATTCCTCACTATAAATACTGCAGCAACGCTGTGGCAATGGAGAAGTAAATTAACAGCGCGATGATATCGTTCAGGGTAGTAATGAACGGGCCGGAAGCAACGGCCGGGTCAATGCGCAATTTGTTAATGATCAAGGGAATAATGGCTCCGATAACAGTAGCAACACTTAAGGCAGCCAACAGGGAAGACGCTACAATCACCCCTAAGACCAAATCGCCGTCATAAATGACAGGGACTGTTAAAACCAACACCAGGGAACAGATGAGTCCCAGCATGACACCAGTGCCCAGCTCCCGTTTTAACAATTTGCCCACGCCAACCCGGTCAAGGGTCCCCAAGGCCAGACTGCGCACAACAACTGCTAAAGTTTGAGTACCAGTATTCCCAGCAGAGCCCATTATTAAGGGAATAAACACAGCAAGCCGTGCCACAGCCTCTAGTGTCTCTTCAAATTGACCTATCACCCCGGCTGAAATCAGACCCAGAAAAGCCAGCATTAAGATCCAGGGTGCCCGCTTCTTGGCTGCATCGAACGAGGACAGTTGCAGATCTACCGCCCCTCTTGCTGCCGAGATCTCCCCTATATCTTCAGTCACCTCTTCTTCCACAACATCCATGACGTCATCCACGGTGACAATGCCGACCAGCTTGCCCTGCTTGCTGATGACCGGAACCGCTAAAAAGTCATATTTTTTAATCACGTCGGCCACTTCTTCCTGGTCATCCAGAACCGACACGGAGACGACACGGGTACTCATGATTTCCTCTACCAGCTGGTCATCCCGGGCCACAATCAAATCGCGCAAGGACACAACACCGACCAGTTTGCGCTGTTCATTTACCACATACAAGTAATAGATCGTTTCTGCATCAGGCGCCTGTTCTTTTAAGCGCTGGAGGACATGACTTACTTTATCCTTGGTAGCCAGGGCAATAAATTCCGTAGTCATAATCGCCCCGGCTGTTTCATCCGGATAAGCAAGCAGGTTTTTAATGTCCTGGGCATCTTTTTGCCCCATGTTGTTCAGGTACGTTTCAGCCATAATGTCAGGCAGTTCGCCTAAAAAATCAGCCAAATCATCGGCCGACATACTGTTAAACATAGCAATAGCAAAAGTTTGGTCCAGCTCCGTAATGTATTCTTTTTGCTGCTCCAGCTCAAGACCTTGGAAAATATCGGCAAATTCAGCTGGAGATAAACATTCGTACACACGCTGCCGCTGGCTTTGATCAAATGAAACAAATAATTCGACTTGGTCAGTCGGATGGAGTTCCAAAAACAGGTTGCGGAACGCCTTTATATTTTCTGCTTTTAAAGCGTTGATTACAGAACGGGTGTATTCTTCTTTATTTTTTTCATCCAGTTTAACCATTGAGACAACCTCCTTGTTCAGGAGTCCATCTCACCGCAAGACGTGATGAAAATGGACTGCCTGGTTTTAGAGTGAACCAAGGTATGCCTGAATATGACAAAAGGAGTACACTTTGAACCATAAAAAGTCTTACACCTGTAACTCCTCGAATCGCTATCCATTTTCATCACCCCTTTCAGACCACACTAAAAAGCACCTTCAACGAATGAAGGTGCTATCAATTGCAAATAAGGCAAGTTGAAGCAGGAGATTTAAGCAAAGTAAGATTTATCGCTTAAATCCCTGGTCCCTTCATTCGTTGAGCTTTGGCACTGTACGGCATAGGAGCCGGGCTCCAGCTACATTAGAAACGACCTTATGTCGATCGTTCCTGTTGACCCATTGGCGTCTTTGGACATTTCTGGGCAGTAGCGTGTCTCCGTACAGGAGCCTCACCTAACGAAGGCGTATGCTGCTGTCTTTAGATACCATACATGAATTAACAGGCCGTGTCAATGGGTTTGTTAAGGCTGCCCTTTCTGCTGGTCATGAATCTCATCACACTTTCCATACAGCACTCTTTGGTTAACTTGAAGGAAAGATCACTAAGATTCTTGTTCTAACGAAGGCGTATGCTCCTTAGCTTGCTCAGTTTCTGCCTGATGGGCTAGAGAGGCATACGAGTAGGTCAGGAAAAAGAGGCCCATGACGATATAGCCGATGGCAAATTGCAGATCTGAGTTAAAGCCTAACTCTGGGGCATGCATCAGCCCGGCAAAGGAGAACAGGGCGCCAATAAAGGCAAAAACAGCCCCTTTTAACAGTTGACGGTCAATGATCCACACCGTAATCGCCCCCAAGATAATACCGGTAAACATGGCCCCTTGACCCAAAGGCACGATGCCGGTGGAAACACCTTCCACCACTTCGCCAGCCTGATTATTAAATCGGGTCATGACGTAGTTGGCCAAATAAGGTAACATTGCAATGGCCACAGCGGGATAATATTTTGCTTCATTGGCTTTAAACGCCGTGCCGATCATGGACAAACCGACAAAGACCAAAAGCGGCGCCACTACGGCGACAGGAATAATCGCCGACAAAGCGGCAATCAAGCCAAACGAGGCTGCCACAGCAAAAACAAGTGCATTTAACAGGCTGTATCCTCTTCCCGCTCCCATCCATTTGGAACCGACAGAAGCAATGTAGACGGTGGTGGGAAACGGACCGCCAAATAAGGCGCCAGCCATTGTCCCTATCCCGTCAACAGCCTGGCACTCGCGCACATCATACTTATCTCCATTGGCCGCCATGGCGTCCACGTTGTTCATGGTTTCGATGGCGTTATAAATCGTAATAGGCAAAATCACGGCAAACAAGGCCACCAGCGCCGTAAACAGATAAGCCAACCCCTCAAAAGCCGCTAATGTGGGCAACAGTGGATAAAAGCCAATATTAGACAAGCCCTCTCCGATTTTCTCTGCACTGACGCCCCCTGAAAAATAAGCCACAGCGGTTCCTGCTAACACCGCAAACAGAGAGGCCGGGATTTTGAACGGCATTGGCACTCTGCCCACAAGGCCCAGTAAAATAATAGCCAACACTAAAAGGCCCACCACTGGCATTTCAAAACTGCGGAACAGCATTTCACCGGCAATAAAGGTTAAGGCCACCCCTGCCAAAGCGCCTAATATAGCAGGTCTGGGTAAGTGCTGATGCACCCATTTGCCAATTAAACTGAACAAAACCTCGATCAAGCCACTGATGAAACAGGCTGCCACTGTTATTTTCCAGGCTAAGTGCGGATCACCAGTCACTGTTTTAGCCGGAAGCAACACCCCAAATAGAAAGACAAACATAACCGGTGTGCTAATCCCGTAAGACAGAGCAGTCACATCGCTACGTCCTTCTTTAACAGCCAAACGTTTAGCCAGATGGGCATAATACAGATTGCCAATGATCACTGCCACGGCAGCACCGGGAATCACTTGTCCAAAGACCAGACTGGCTGGAAAACCCATGCCCAGCATGGTGACTGCAATCACCACAAAATTGGCCAGGTTATTTTGAAACAGCGCAAAAAACGCGTCAGTATCCTCTTTTTTGCACCCAGCTCAATACCAGTGGTTAGAGCAACAGCAATGCCCGATGACTCCACGGTCACGATTTTGGTAACAGGACGTCCTTGACTAAAAGCTGCTGCAAAGGTTCGTCCAATGTCGACCATCAGTTGTGGATCCAATTGGTGGTTCAAAAACGAATCCACTTTTAGCACCTGATCGGACAAAGCAAGCCCTTCCTGACGAATTTTTTCCTTTAATCTTTCCATCAACGCTCCCTCCATAAGAAAAGCTACTATAGAGCCTGTTCGCAAACACATTCGATCAATAAAAAACCCGGCACAATGTCTTCCTACAAGTGAAAGACATCGCACCGGGTCCATAATTGAAGCAGCGGAGAATTAGCCCTCTCAAAAAGGCACGACAAATATAACCTCTCCCCTAACCCTGTTAGCAAAAAATAAAAGCCCTCTCAAAAAGGCAGAGCAAACAAAGTGTACAGGATCTGGGACAGGTATCAGGTGTACCCTTGTGATGCGTTTCACTCGTAGTCGGCCCATTTACGGTGGGCCGGTAGAGACTCCCGAGCCATATTCCCAGGATTATACGAGCGTGGTATGTGGTTTAAGTCCCATTATAATGCTTTGAACCAAAATTGCAACTGTCTTTTCCTTCCCATTGTTCGTAAAAGGATGTTAACGAATTTGTAGATGCTAGATGAATAAGCTCTCTGATTGCAAGCTGAGTCCCACGTGCAGGTAAATAAACGGCAAAAAACTCCCGCTCTATGGGTAGTTCAGCCAAAATTTTGATCTGATTGGCTTGTACAGCACGCCGGGCGGCAATATCGGAGACAATGGAGTACCCCAAACCAGCTGCCACCATAGAAATGACCGACTCAGTATGTTCCACCTTGGCCACACATTTTAAATCCCTGACAGAATATCCCCACTGATTCAACCCTTTTTCTGCGGCTCTCCATGTTCCTGAATGTTCACTTCTAAAGATGAATGGCTGATCTTTAATATCTTCAAAACCGACAATGTTTTCTGTATGTTGTGATCCAATAATGACCAGGTTATCCTTGGCAATCAGTTGAGATTCAAGTGTCTTCTCAAGAGGGGAGATACCCACAAAGCCAATATCGATTTGCTCAGTGGCCACCAGCTCCACTACCCGTTCAGACTCATGGATAGCCACTTGTACTTCCACCTGGGGGTAACAGTCCCAAAACTTTTGCAAAATAGAGGGGATTAAATAGGTACCTGGGATGCTGCTGGCTCCAATTTTAATCAATCCCTGCACATCCCCACGCAGGGAAGCGCATTGTTCAACTACTTTTTGCCAGTTTTCAAGCAGAGCCGGACCATAGCGCAACAAAATGCGCCCCCCTTCAGTTGGCTCCAGTGTATCCCGGTGCAAAAGGGGAACACCCAGCTCCTTCTCCAGGGTTTTAATTTGCTTGCTGACAGCCGGCTGGCTCATATTCAATATTTGAGCCACCGTTGAAAAATTTCTGTGTTCGACCGCCATAATAAATGTTCTGATCCGTTTTAAGTTCATATTTCCTCACCATAACTTTTTGTTATGAGCATTATAATTGTTTGTTATTGATTAATAAGGTTAAAATAGTGATGTAATTCCGTTTGGTTATAGGATTTAAGACAAGCTTTATCTCCAGTATAGCCAAACGGAACAAAACATGAAACACAGGAGGTTGAAAAGGATGCCAGTGGAAAGATTAGTCGGCAAACCGGCACCCCGGTTTGAAATGGATGCTGTCATGCCCAACAAAGAATTTGGAAAGGTCAGCTTGGAAGAAATCATGAAGCAAGGCAAGTGGACTGTCCTTTTCTTCTACCCCATGGATTTCACTTTTGTTTGCCCCACTGAGATTATTGCTCTCAGTGACCGCTATGACGAATTTGCAGATTTGGATGCGGAAGTGATCGGTGTTTCCACCGACACCATCCATACTCACAAGGCTTGGATTAACACTCCCCGTGACCTAAACGGATTGGGTGAACTTAACTATCCCCTTGCTGCTGATACCAACCATCAAGTTTCCAAAGAATATGGAGTGTTAATCGAAGAGCAAGGGATCGCTCTAAGGGGACTGTTCATCATTAATCCAGAGGGCGAATTAATGTACTCTGTTGTACATCATAACAACATCGGACGCGATGTGGACGAAGTACTCCGTGTCCTGCAAGCTTTGCAAACTGGGGGTTTATGTCCGGCTAACTGGAAACCTGGGCAAGAAACACTGAAGGTTTAGGATCAATGGGAGAGACGGCTAGTCAAGCCTTCTCTTCTTTTTATCCTTCCAAAGGAAAGAAGGGCTAACCATGAAACTACGCACCCCCATGCCTGAGCTGGATGGGGCCACCGAATGGCTGAACGGAAAGGTAAGCCGGGAGGACCTCATCGGGGAAAAACCAACTTTGATCCACTTCTGGTCTGTCAGTTGTCAATTGTGCAAAGAGGCAATGCCCCAGGTGAATCAGTTCCGGGATGAGTACAAGGACCAGCTGAACGTAGTGGCTGTGCATATGCCCCGTTCGGAAGCTGATCTGGACATTGACAAGGTGAAAGCCGTTGCCCTCGAGCACAACATCACCCAACCTATTTTCGTGGATAATGAACACAAGCTGACTGATGCCTTTGAAAACCAATATGTACCCGCTTACTACGTTTTTGACAAAGAAGGAAAACTGCGTCACTTTCAAGCGGGTGACAGTGGCATGCAGCTGTTAACCAAACGGGTTAACCGCATTTTGAATGAAAACTAAGTTGCCTTGCGTATACTTAATCTTCTCTTCTCTTTGCATAAAATGAGAGCTGTTTTTCTAAGAGTATACCCCTCGGAAAACAGCTCTCTTTTCTTCATCATCTGTAGTGGACAGCATATGAAGCAGACTGTTAGTGTTCTCCCAGTAAACTTTTGTGAATCCAGATCGCCGCCTGACTGCCTTCTCCCATGGCAATGGTCACTTGTTCTGAATGAACAGTCACATCACCAGCGGCCCAGACATGTTTCACATTGGTCATCTTGGTGCGGGGATCGGTCACAATATGTTTGTTTTCCAGCCGTTCTACCCCAAGCTGGGCAGCCAGGTCCGATTTAACCTCATTGCCTCCAAAGGCTAAAAAGCCCCGTTCTGCTTCCACCATTTGGCCGCTTCGTAAACGGACTCCGCATATACGCCATTCTTCATCACCTGTCACGATGTGTTCTGCAGGCTCCTGAAGATGGGGAATGGACTTGGAGGCCAGCTGCAGGCTAAGTTCTTCGGGAAGCGGCTGCTGCTCATGATTAATATAGGTGACGTCTTTTGTCCAATACGTTAAAGTTAAAGCCATATGCGCTCCGCTCTTGCCTGAGCCCAGAACAACCGTTTTTTTATTGCGCACCTCATACCCGTCACAGTCAGGACAAATGTAGACCGTTAATCCCAAACAGGGAATCAATCCGGGAAGGGGAGGAAAACGATCCAGCACACCTGTAGCCAACAACAGGCGTTTACCCCGGTACACGTCTCCGTTTTTTACACTTACCACAAATTGGCCGCCTACTTTTTCCACGTGTACGGCTTCATCCTGCACAAAGGAAATTCCCAATGCTTGGGCATGCTGCTGGCCAAGCTGACGCAGCGTCTCTCCGCTTACCCCATCTGGCCAGCCCAGCAGGTTGTGATAGGAGCGGCACAATGTTGAACGCCCGTAACCAGTATCAATCACCAGCACATGACGCTGATAACGCCCCAGTTGGATGGCCGCTTGCAAACCGGCGATCCCACCACCGATAATAATACAATCGTAACTCATATACTCACCTTTTATCCTTATTTTCCTCTCGCATTTTCCGCTTCTTCCGCTATTTTTTTGGCCTCCTCCTCGTTAATGTTGGGTACGTCATGATCATAAGCCATATGCATACATACTCCTTTCGTTCGAATATTCGAATCTCCACCATGATACACATAATAATGACGATACATGTAGTTGCCGTTAAGGGAGGGATTTACACTGCAACCCCATCAAAGAGTCCGTTTTACCATTGAAGTCTCGCTGGATACAGCTGAACGCATTTGGAACATTGTTCATGTGACCAATTATCACTTGAAACACAATGGGAAACGCATCTCTCCGGAAGATGTCATTAAAATCGGCACGCTGCGCTACATTGAACAATTTTATCGGGAACAAACCATCAGCAAGGTTCAGTGTTCCCTGGGCACTAGCTTTCCATTAAAAAACAAGATCAAAGCCTACATCAAACAAAAAGGCATCAGTGCTTCATCTCTGGCTGACAAGGCAGGGATCAGCAAAGGAACGTTATCGGATATCCTGAACAACAAACACCAGCCTTCTTTGGATACGTTTCTGCGCCTTTACGTCGCCTTGGACTGCCCGCCATTGGATGATATTCTGTACCGGGAGACTTCCGCCTGAAGTCTCCTTTCTCTTGTTTGGAGTTCGGCAAGCCGAATCAAGGTTCGAAGTTAATGCATTTTTTGGTTATTGGACATTCCCTGAACCGAATAAAGTGTAGTAAACCCATTGTTAACTAGTGTGAACAAATCCTGGCTGGGACATACACTGAATTGTTTTAAGGATATTTTTAATTAAGTATAAGGTCAACTGGTTTTGGCGAAAGCTGATGATCCCCGGAGGGTGTGAGGGAATATGACTGCTTTAAGCGAATGGTCTGCAGTGGTTCAGCTGTTGGCCAATGTTGGCTTTCCAGCCGCCGTTGCGATGTATCTGTTGTTTCGTTTTGAAAAACGAATTGGCAATCTAGAGCGTGCATTAGCCGATAATATCAAGGATAGGGAAAAGCAGGGGCCGGTGGTGCAATATATTATCTGCGCTCGGGAAAACCGGCCAGATAAAGGGACCCGTCTCCTGCTCAAACGAAAAAAGCACAATTAGACAAACGTACAATTAATGACAAAAAAGCTGCACTCCCTTGACAGGAAAGTGCAGCGATATATGCTTAAATGTCCAGATTACGCACGTATTTGGCATGCTCCTGGATAAAATCGCGGCGAGGCTCCACTTTGTCTCCCATCAGGGTTTCAAAGATGGCATCCGCCTCCATGGCATCGGTTAGACTAACCTGCAACAACGTGCGGCTTTCAGGATCCATGGTTGTTTCCCACAACTGGGTGGGATTCATTTCACCCAGTCCTTTGTAACGCTGAATGGAGGGTTTGGGATTGTCGGGCAGTTCCTTTAGTTTTTGCTCCAACTCACGGTCAGAATAGGCGTATAATACTTTTTTACCCTGGGCAATTTTGTACAAAGGAGGTTGGGCAATATACACATATCCCCGTTCGATCAACGGTTTCATATAACGGTAGAAAAAGGTGAGCAATAAGGTGCGGATATGGGCTCCGTCCACATCAGCATCCGTCATGATAATCACTTTATGATATCGCGCTTTGTCAATGTCAAACTCATCCCCGATCCCGGTTCCCAGTGCCGTGATAATGGCCCTGATTTCATTGTTGGACAATATTTTATCCAGCCGGGCCTTCTCCACATTGATAATTTTACCACGCAGAGGAAGAATGGCCTGAAAATGACGGTCGCGCCCCTGTTTGGCTGAACCTCCCGCTGAATCCCCCTCCACAATATACAGTTCGCTGATGGAAGCATCGCGGCTGGAGCAGTCGGCCAGTTTTCCGGGGAGGGAAGAGACTTCCAAAGCGTTTTTACGGCGGGTCAGTTCTCTCGCCTTTTTGGCTGCTTCCCGTGCCCGTTGGGCCATCAGCGATTTTTCCAGAATTTTTTTGGCTACGCTGGGGTTTTCATTTAAAAAAGTAAAGAAATGCCTGGAAAACAGGTGTTCAGTAATCCCGCGCACTTCACTGTTACCCAGTTTGGTTTTGGTTTGTCCTTCAAACTGGGGATCTGGTATTTTAACTGAGATCACCGCCGTTAATCCTTCGCGCACGTCATCCCCGGTCAGCTTGGTGTCCGTCTCTTTGATCAAGCCGTGTTTACGTCCGTAATCATTCAGCACCCTGGTCAAAGAGCTTTTAAAGCCTGATTCATGTGTGCCCCCCTCATAAGTGTGTATATTGTTGGCAAAAGAGAACAGGTTGCTGGTAAAACTGTCGTTATACTGGAGGGCAATCTCCACATAGATGCTTTCCTTTTCATCCTCAATATAAATGGGCTCATGCAACACTTCGCGGGCCCGATTGATATATTCTACGAAGGAGGCGATACCGCCTTCATAGTGGAACGCTTCTGTTTTGGGCTGCTCCTCACGTTCATCTGTAAACACAATTTTCAGGCCCTTGTTCAAAAAGGCCATCTCCCGAAGACGATTGCGTAAGGTTTCATAATCAAATTCAATTGTTTCCTGGAAGATTTCCGGGTCGGGCTTAAACGTGGTCGTAGTTCCTGTCCGGTCAGTCTGGCCAATCACTTTCAGATCAAAGTCGGGTACCCCCCTTTGATAGCGTTGATAATAGATATGGCCCTCACGGTGAACTTTGACCTCCAGCCACTCGGACAAAGCATTGACCACTGAAGCCCCGACACCATGCAGTCCTCCGGACACTTTATACCCCTCACCACCGAATTTACCACCAGCATGGAGCACAGTCATAATCACTTCAACAGCTGGACGGCCCATCTTTTCGTGAATTCCCACCGGAATGCCTCGTCCATTATCACTAACCGTGATGGAATTATCTTCATGGACAGTCACTTGGATTTCGGTGCAAAAACCGGCTAGTGCCTCGTCTACGCTGTTGTCCACAATTTCCCACACCATGTGGTGAAGACCTTTACTGCTGGTAGAGCCAATATACATGCCTGGCCGCTTACGTACAGCTTCTAATCCTTCCAAGACCTGTATCTGATTCTCATCATAAGCGTGTTCTTGTGTTGTCATCAGTGTTCACCTCTTTCTTGGTCCTCAGACAATCGGCGGCGGTTCAGGGTAAATGATGAGATAGGTGAGACATAGACCAGATGGTCCGTAATGATGATGGACTTAGATACGTTTTCTGTAATCCAGACGACTTTTCCCTGTTGTTCGTAATGGTCTAGAAATGCGGCGATGCTTTTGTCCAGGGAGCGTTTGCTGTAATCCAGGATAGCGACCACATCTTTATTTTGAATCACCACATCACCACCGAGGTGAATTAACATGTCGATCCCTCTTTCAGCCCGAGATTTGACCTTCCCGTACATGATAGACAGTCGCTTGATTCAGCAAGCGGCGGTCTATACCCTCTGTACTGGTGTTGGTCACAAAGGTTTGTACTTTATCTTGAATGGCTTCCAGGAGGTCAGTACGTCTGTGATCGTCCAGCTCTGATAATACATCATCTAACAAGAGTACAGGATATTCCCCGATTTCTTCCTTGATGAGCTCTATTTCGGCCAGCTTAAGGGATAAAGCGGTGGTGCGCTGCTGGCCCTGTGAGCCATAGGTGTGGACGTTGCGGCCGTTAACGGTAAAAATAAGATCATCCCGGTGAGGCCCGATCAGGGTGCTGCCCCGCCGCTCTTCCCTATCCCTAATCTCAGCAAATTGACGGGTGAGCACAGCGGTCATTTCTTGCTCACTCATGGCTTGATCAATCTCTGCCAGTGAATGGTAGCATATGGCTAACTTTTCTTTACCGTTGGAAATATGTCCATGGATCTCCCGGGCCCACTGTTCCAGTTTGCGCAGGAACTGAAAACGCTTCTGATAAAGTTTAACGGCCTTCCCAATCAGCTGGTGGGTAAACACATCAACCATGGGCCGGTGTTTGTTCCGTTCAGACCACTCTTTTAACAGGGCATTGCGCTGCATCAACAGTTTTTGATACCGCCCCAAATCATGCAGATAAGTGGGGCTCACTTGGCCCAGTTCCATATCAATAAAACGACGGCGCACCTGAGGACTCCCTTTGACGAGTTCGAGATCCTCAGGTGCAAACATCACCACATTTAAGGTACCGATATAATCGCTTAACCTTTTCTGTTCCAAGTGGTTCAATTTGGCCTTTTTTCCTTTGTGGGAAATCAGGAGCTCCAACGAGACGGAGCCATATTTTTTTTCTATGTCGGCGGCCAGGGTAGTATATGGCTGTTGCCACTGAATCAGTTCCTTATCCTTGGAGGTACGGTGTGATTTGGTCAGTGACAAGACATACAGTGATTCCAGCAGGTTGGTTTTCCCTTGTGCATTATCCCCAATAAAGAGATAGATGCCCGGTTGAAACTGAAGCTCCAGGGCGTGATAGTTACGATAGTGCTTTAAGGCTAAGCATTTGACATACAAAGGGAATCCCCCTAGCTATCCTGAACAATTTTAAACTGGCCTGCACCGTCAATGTGGACAACATCGTCCGGATACAATTTACGTCCCCGGCGTTGTTCAGCTTCACCGTTAACCAGAACCGGATATTCAGCTAAAAACCATTTAGCTTGTCCGCCTGTATCAATTGCGCCCACCAGCTTTAACAGTTGCCCTAATGTAATATATGGGGTATGGATATGAACCACATTGACCAAAACACATCACCTTGTCCTCTCTTCCATGCTGATCACCAGACTGAGCTTTCAGGCTAATAGGTTCTGACCGGCAAAATTAAGTGCAGCAAATGCTCGTGATCTGTGGGCTTAATGACAAAAGGGCTTAACGCACCTGTAAACTGGATAGTGACCTCCCCTGAGTCAATGACACGGAGCGCATCCAGCATAAATTTGGCATTAAAGGCAATCTGAACTTCTTCCCCTGTAATATGGTGAACCTGGACATGTTCAAAAACCTGTCCTACTTCCGGGGTATTGGATGTAATTTGAATACGGTCTTCCTGTGTACTTAATTTTACCACATGTTTGCCATCCCGTGCTAAAAGGGAGGCGCGCTCTATTGCAGAAAGCAAGGCTTTGGTCCCAATCTGCAATGTTGTTTTGCTGGAAGTGGGAATGATGCGGTCTGTATCTGGATACGTGCCTTCCAGCAAACGGGAAAGGAATAATAACCGACCTGCTTTCACCAGCATCTGATTATTAGTCATTACAATCTGGACTGGTTCTTCTTGGTCTTCCAGAATACGCTGCAGTTCGTTTAAACTGCGGCCAGGAACCACAATATTATCAAAACGGGTATCCTGATTTGCTTCTACTTGAGCCGAACGGCGGGCCAAACGGTGGCTGTCAGTGGCTACCAGCGTCAGCTGGCCATCTTCCAGTTTGATCAGGACACCTGTTAAGATAGGCCGGGACTCCTGTGTAGAGACAGCAAACGAGGTTTGGCGAATCAAACCTTTCAGCAGCTGAGCGGAAATACTGAAAACTTGGTCTTCTTCCAACTGCGGCAAACGGGGATATTCTTCAGCATTTAAGCCGTTAAGGTTAAATTCAGCTGAACCGGAACGAATATTGGTAACTTCGTTGTCCAGTACTTCTATTTCAATTTGTTCAGCCGGCAGCTTCTTGACGATTTCCGTAAAATATTTGGCAGGGAGGACGATACTACCTAGTTTAACCACTTTTATTAATTCTTTATCATCCACTTGCTGTGGAATGGAGACTTGGATGGAAATGTCGGAGTCGCTGCCGGTTAGTATGCATTCCTCATGAGTGGCGGTTAGTTTGATTCCAGTTAGGATGGGAATGGTGGTACGTGATGACACGGCCTTGGCCACCTGATTAACCGCTTCTCTTAAAGCATCTCGATCCACCACAATATGCATTGTTGTCTACCTCCAAAATTTTTTTGCATATGCTTTTTATTTTAGCATATTTATATTAATTTAGATCATATTAATCATTAATGGCTGTGAATTTGTGGATAACAGATCAGAGTGGCACAACAAAGCCTATACACATGTGGACGGTGTGTGTATAGGCTTGTTTTGTTATACACATGTTGATATTACATCTCATTTTTAATGACTTTAATCAGGTGTGCCATTGTTTTTTGGAACGATGTGTCTTTTTGCAGGTCGTTTTTGATTTTTTCATGGGCATGAATCACCGTGGTATGGTCTCGGCCGCCAAACTCCTGGCCGATTTTGGGCAACGAGGCGTCGGTTAGTTCACGGGATAAATACATGGCGATTTGACGCGGATAAGCAATAGATTTGGTTCTTTTTTTCGCTTTGAGATCTTCCACCTGCAGCCCGAAATGCTCTGCCACCACCTGCTGGATATGCGCAATGGTAATGAGGTGTGGTTTGTTACTGGGCACAATATCTTTCAGGGCTTCCTGGGCCAGCTCCGCGCTGATGTCTTGGTTGGTCATGGTGCTATAGGCCACCACCCTGGTCAAGGCCCCTTCCAACTCACGGATATTAGTATTGATCAGGTTGGCGATATAAACCAGGACGTCATTGGGAATATCCAGGTTTTCTGCCTTTGCTTTTTTACGCAATATGGCAATCCGGGTCTCCAGATCCGGTGGGGTGATGTCGGTAATTAAGCCCCATTCAAATCTGGAGCGTAACCGGTCCTCCAGTGTCGGTATCTCTTTGGGGGGTCTGTCACTTGAAATCACGATCTGTTTCGCTTCCTCATGCAAAGTATTAAAGGTATGAAAAAATTCTTCTTGAGTTTGTTCTTTTCCGGCTAAAAATTGAATATCATCTACCAAGAGCACATCAACATTGCGGTATTTATTGCGGAATTCAGTTGTTTTGTTGTCTAGGATGGCATTGATAAATTCATTAGTAAACTTTTCGGAAGTGGTGTAAACCACACGAGCGTTGGGGTTGTTTTCCAAGACGTAATGGCCGATGGCCTGCATCAAATGAGTTTTGCCCAAACCAACGCCCCCATAAATGAAAAAAGGGTTGTACGCTTGAGCCGGAGCTTCAGCGACAGCCAGTGAAGCAGCGTGGGCGAAGCGATTGCCTGCACCAACCACAAAGGAATCAAATGTATACTTGGGGTTAAGCATGCCTTGGGACTGTTCTTCAATGTTTGGCGGCGCCTTAGGTTCTTGTTTAGTTTGTTTAAAGGCCATGCTGATGTCGAGCTCTTCTACCGGCTCATGCTTGGGCAGGATAAATTTGATCTCCAGTTCAGCACCGGTGATATGAAAAATGGTCTCGCTTATTAAGGGCCTGTAGTGGTTATCCAACCAATCCTGAATAAATTCGTTGGGAGCCACAACGACTAGCGTATCATTTTCAAGAGAGTGAGCCTGAGTTGACCCTAACCAGGTCTCAAAACTAGGCTTACTGACCTTTTTTTCGATTTCTTGTAAGACCTTAGCCCACAGATCCTGAACATTTTTCATAAAAAAAGCTCCTTTACTCAAAAAATGCATAAAAATCATCCACAATGTAATGTGGAAGGAGAGTAGCGGTACTTGTCGAAATGATAGGGCATATGTAGAATAATGTGGGAAAGTAAAATGGCTAATTATACACAGCGGGTATAAATGTCCACATTGTTATCCACACCTTGTGGATAAAAAGAAAGTAGAATCAGTTATCCACAATGTTGGGGCAAAGTTATCATATCAAATAATGCTTTGGAATTCAATGGTTTATTTTAACTTATCCACAAGTGTACAACTTGTGGTTTTTTGTTATAAACAAGAGCTGAATTTGTGTATAAGTTGTCGAAGAGAATGTGGGAAAATGTCAAACAGTGTGGAAAAGTTATACACAAGGGGCTTTGTTGACTTTTCCGGCAAATATCCTTATAATACATGAGACTGTTTATCTTAGATTGTGGGTCGGTTATGATCAGGATCGGTTTTGACTCCAAAGAGGAGGTGTAGTTGATGAAACGCACATATCAACCTAATAGACGCAAGCGTAAAAAGGTGCATGGTTTTCGTGCCCGGATGAGCACTAAAAACGGGCGTAAAGTGTTAGCTCGACGCCGTCGTAAAGGTAGAAAAGTATTATCTGCTTAAACTTAGGCCACTGGACCTCAGTGGTCTTTTTTCTCATTTAACTATTATTTGTCATGCTGCTGGTGCCTTTAACTGGAGGGCTCCTTGTTGTTGCAAGCTTACTTAAAAAACATGTAAAATGTAGGCTGAAGGGTAAGGGATTGGACATGCACAAACAATACCGCTTGCGGAAGAATCAGGAGTTTGCACGGGTTTACCGCGATGGGAAATCGGTGGCTAACCGCCAGCTGGTCCTGTTTTACTTACCTAATGAAAGCGTTCGCCATTTTAGGTTGGGTGTATCAGTGAGTAAAAAACTTGGACGGGCTGTTGTTCGCAACCGGATGAAACGCCTGGTGAAAGAAGCAGTAAGACACCAAGCCGTTCATATTAAACAGGGTTATGATCTGGTGATTATTGTCCGCAAGGGTGCCCTTGATGCTGATTTTAAACGATTGTCTAAAAGTTTTACTCACCTGCTAAAAAAGGGAAAACTATATGTGAAATAGATGCTGTAAATTTCCCAACCAGGTTGCTGGTTGGCTGATCAGAGGAGGGACGGTCGTGGGGGTCAAGCTGATATTGGCCTTGATCCGTTCTTATCAAAAGTGGATATCACCGCTGCGGCCACCAAGTTGCCGCTTTATACCGACTTGTTCGCAGTATGCTTATCAGGCATTTCAAAAGCATGGATTTTTTAAGGGCAGCATGCTCACACTGAAGCGTATTTTAAAATGCCATCCCTTTCATCGGGGAGGTTATGACCCGGTACCTTAAGCCATCTTGCTGCAGTATGATTTGTGAGGTTAGGAGGAGTAACATTGTCTTCAAAACTTTACCTGACGGCGCTGTTTGTTGTTTTGGTTTTAACATTGACAGGGTGTAACTTTGAGGAACCCATCGATCCGGCCAATGGGATTTGGGATAAATATTTCGTTTTCCCATTATCCTGGTCTCTCGATTACTTTGCCCAAGTGCTTAACCCAAGTAATAATCCTGCCTTTGACCGTTACGGCTGGGCCATTATCATTGTCACCATTTTAATCCGTTTACTGACGCTGCCCTTGATGATTAAGCAGCTGAAAACCTCCAAAGTGATGCAGGCGCTGCAACCGGAAATGGTCAAGCTGCGTGAAAAATACCAGAAAGATCAACAGCGTTTGCAGCAGGAAATGATGAAACTGTTTCAGAAACATAATATCAACCCCTTGGCTGGGTGTTTGCCAGTATTGGTGCAAATGCCGATCTTAATTGCCTTTTATCATGCTATTATGCGCAATGATCATATTGCAACTCATTCATTTTTATGGTTGCCTGATCTGGGCCAACCTGATCCGTTTTATGTGCTTCCTGTACTCGCTGGGATTACCACTTATTTACAACAAAAGATGATGGGGATGCAAAACAATCCGCAAGTACAGATCATGATGGTGATCTTACCCATCATGATCGCGATCTTTGCCATTTATTTCCCTTCCGCCCTGTCATTATATTGGGTGATAGGAAACCTGTTCACCATTGTGCAGACGTACTTTATGCGGAATATGTATAAATTAAACCAGGAGGTTGCCAGTAAGTGAGCAAAGTGACCGTTAAGGGGCAATCAGTGGAAGAAGCGGTCCGGAGAGCCCTGGAACAGTTGGGGGCCACAGAAGATCAAGTCGAGATCCAGGTATTGCAACAGCCTTCCCGGGGATTTCTGGGATTTGGTGCCAAACCGGCTCTGGTAGAGGTGACTTTGAGACAAGATGGGGAGCTTGAAGGTAGACAGACTGCCCAAGATAAGGCTGTTCAGTTTTTAAAAGAGGTACTCCCCCAAATGGGTGTGGCCCAGGTAGAGATTGAAGCAGAGTTGCGGGAAGGTCAGGTATGGTTGAAGATTTCCGGCGAACGGCTGGGGATTGTGATTGGCCGCAGAGGGCAGACGCTGGATGCTTTGCAATACTTGACCAATGTGGTAGCTAATCGCCGCAGGGAACAGTATGTCCGTTTTGTTTTGGACGCCGAAAATTACCGGGAGCGGCGCAAACAGGCCCTGGAGCAGTTGGCTGACCGCTTAGCAAAAAAAGTCATTCGCACCCGAGAGAAAATTGTGTTGGAGCCGATGAGTGCTGCTGAGCGGAAAATCATTCACACTAAGCTGCAAAACTACGCTGGCGTAATGACTAAAAGTGAGGGAGAAGAACCGAGCCGGCGCGTTGTGCTTCTTCCGAAGTAGTTGAACTGGTTAAGCAAATCAATGGCTGGTTAATGATTGGGGTTAAAAATGAGAGATATCCACATGTGGACAAGGACGTCGACTTCGTTCTTGTCCTTTTCTTTTTGGATAATAATGTGTTATTCTATTTATTTAGGAAAAACTAAAGTTAACGGATTTGTGTGTTTTTGTGGATAAAGGAAGGTGCCGGAGATGGAGTTTGATACGATTGCCGCTATTGCCACGCCGATGGGGGAGGGAGGCATAGCCATCATCCGCGTCAGCGGTCCGGAGGCGATTGCGGTTGTTGATAAATTATATAGAGGTAAAAAAAAATTATCCACTGTGGACAGCCATACGATCAATTATGGTCATTTGATTGATCCACAGACAGGTGAACGTATTGAAGAAGTCATGGTATCAGTGATGAGGGCTCCGCGTACATATACCAGGGAGGATGTAGTGGAGGTCAATTGTCATGGAGGACTGGTCTCCGTGAAGCGGGTGTTGCAGTATATCTTGAAGTATGGCGCCCGCCTGGCTGAACCTGGGGAATTTACCAAACGGGCCTTTTTAAATGGACGGCTTGATTTATCCCAAGCAGAAGCTGTGATTGATTTGATCCGGGCTAAAACGGATCGGGCCATGACCATTGCCATGCAACAGGTGGAAGGCCGTTTGTCCAAATTGATTAAGCGCTTGAGGCAAGATCTGATTGAAACATTGGCCCATATAGAGGTCACGATTGATTATCCGGAACATGATGTGGAAGAAGTGACCCAGCAATTTTTACAGGAAAAGTGCGAAAAAGTAAAAGCAGAGATTAACCGCTTGCTCACCACAGCTGAGCAAGGGAAAATATTAAGGGAAGGATTAAAGACGGCGATTATTGGCCGTCCTAACGTGGGTAAATCCTCACTTTTGAACGCTCTGGTGCATGAAAATAAGGCGATTGTGACCGATATCCCCGGTACTACACGGGACGTCATTGAGGAGTATGTGAATGTACGTGGCGTGCCTTTGCAATTGATAGATACGGCTGGGATTCGGGAAACGGAAGATGTAGTGGAACGGATCGGGGTTGAGCGCTCACGGCAGGTGTTAGAAGAAGCTGACCTGATTCTTTTGGTGCTGAACATTGCTGAACCTTTGACAGAGGAGGATGAAGCCCTGCTTCAACTAGCCAAAGGAATGAAAACAATCATGATCGCCAATAAAACAGACCTTGAGCCAAGGCTGGACACGGAAGCACTACAGGCACGCTATCCTGATATTCCATTGATCAAGACCTCGATAAAAGAGGAACAGGGCTTGGATGAGTTGGAGCAGGCCATTGCCGACCTGTATTTCAGCGGAGCGATTGCGGCTGGTGATATGACCTATGTCAGCAACAGCCGTCATATTGCCCTGTTGAATGAAGCCAAACAGGCCATAGATGATGCGTTGGCAGGCTTAGAAATGGGTGTGCCGGTGGATGTGGTGCAGATTGACATTCAGAAGGCCTGGGAGAAGCTGGGCGAAATTATTGGTGACAATGTGAGTGAAAGTTTGATTGACCAATTGTTTTCCCAATTTTGTTTGGGTAAGTAATATGTGTTGGCCAATCTCTATGTTGTGAATGGGTCATAATCCCAGGAAGGAGGAAGAAATGATGCGTTATCACAGAGAAGAGTATGATGTGATTGTGGTTGGTGCGGGCCATGCCGGGGTGGAAGCCGCTTTGGCTGCAGCACGGCTGGGCTGTTCAACGCTATGTTTAACCATCAGTCTGGATATGGTGGCCTATATGCCCTGCAATCCGTCTATTGGCGGTCCGGCCAAAGGGCATGTGGTGCGTGAAATTGATGCCCTGGGCGGTGAAATGGGGCGCAATATTGATAAGACTTATATCCAAATTCGCATGCTCAATACCGGCAAGGGTCCGGCCGTTCAAGCCTTGCGGGCTCAAGCGGATAAATTCTTGTACCAGCATATGATGAAACAAACCATGGAGAATACACCCAATCTGGTTTTGAGACAATCATTGGTGGAAGAATTGATCGTTGAAGATGGGGTGTGCAAAGGAGTTGTCACCAAAACCGGCCAAGCGTATAAAGCTAAAACGGTCGTTTTGACCACCGGAACCTATTTGCGCGGCAAAATTATTTTGGGAGAGCTGGAGTATGAGAGCGGACCTAACAACCAGCAGCCGGCTGTGCGCTTGTCTGAACATTTACAGGAGCTGGGCTTTGACATGGTCCGTTTCAAAACAGGAACACCCCCCCGTGTTCATGGGGACACCATTGATTATAGCAAGACGGAGATCCAGCCGGGTGATGAGGAATTCCGGGCTTTCTCTTATGAAACGACAGAGATGATAACCGATCAACTGCCCTGCTGGCTGACCTATACCAGTGAAAAAACGCATCAAATTATTAATGACAACTTGCATCGTTCCCCCATGTATTCGGGCGCAATTAAAGGAACTGGCCCCCGCTATTGTCCATCCATCGAGGATAAAATTGTCCGTTTCTATGATAAGCCGCGTCACCAAATTTTTTTGGAACCAGAAGGGCGCTACACCAATGAGGTGTATGTGCAAGGGTTATCCACCAGTATGCCTGAAGAGATTCAGCTGGATATGCTCCGTTCTATTCCCGGCTTGGAAAAGGTGCGCATGATGAGAGCCGGTTACGCGATCGAGTATGATGCCATCGTGCCCACCCAGCTGTGGCCTTCACTCGAAACAAAACGGGTGGAAAACTTGTTTACGGCCGGACAAATTAACGGAACCAGTGGCTATGAAGAGGCAGCCGGTCAAGGATTGATGGCTGGCATCAATGCGGCCCGCAAGGTACAGGGCAAGGAACCTATTATTTTGGATCGTTCCCAAGCCTATATTGGTGTATTGATCGATGACCTGGTGACCAAAGGGACCAATGAGCCATACCGCCTGCTCACTTCCCGGGCGGAATACCGCCTCTTGCTCCGCCATGACAATGCTGATTTGCGCTTGACAGAACTGGGCTATGAAATCGGTCTTATTTCCGCAGAGCGCTACCAGCGTTTTAAACAGAAGAAAGCTTTAATAGAAGAAGAATTGGAACGGTTGAACCAGGAAAAAGCTCGGCCGGATGAACACACACAAGCCATCTTAAAAGAGGCTGGAACCAAAGAATTAAACAATGCAGTTTCCCTTGCAGTTTTGTTGCGCAGGCCGGAATTGTCTTACGAACATATTGTCCGCATCTCTCCCCCTCCTAAAGAACTGCCCAAAGAGGTTACGGAGCAGGTGGAGATCCAGGTGAAATATGCCGGATATATTGAAAAACAACTGCAGCAAGTGGAACGGCTTAAAAGCATGCAAAACAAACGCTTATCCCCTGATCTGGATTATGAGCAAATTCATGGCTTGTCCAAAGAGGCCAGGGAAAAATTGGCCACAATCCGTCCGTTGAATATTGCCCAAGCTTCCCGTATTTCAGGGGTCAACCCGGCTGATATCTCCATATTGCTCATCTATTTGGAGCAAATGAACAAAACGAAGAAGAATGCTTAACAGGGAGTATCCATGATGAATCAGGAACAATTTAGCCAACAATTAGCTGAACAGGGCATCACCCTCTCTGCTGCTCAACTGGAACAGTTTGATTTATATTATCACCTGCTGGTGGAGTGGAATCAAAGAATGAATTTAACGGCCTTAACTGAACGGGAAGAGGTGTATCTCAAACACTTTTACGACTCGGTGACAGCTGCTTTTTACTTTAACTTTCGGGGAACGGTCAATTTGGTGGATGTGGGTGCCGGGGCGGGCTTTCCCAGTCTGCCCCTCAAGATTTGCTTTCCACATCTTCGGGTAACAATCGTTGATTCCCTGCAAAAGAGGATTACATTTCTAGAGCATCTTGTCCAAGCCTTAACTCTGGACCAAGTTTACCTGTATCATGACCGTGCTGAACATTTTGCCCAGTTACCAGAACACCGGGAACAGTATGATCTGGTTCTGGCCCGGGCAGTCGCCAGATTAAATGTCTTAAGTGAACTTTGTCTTCCTTTGGCTAGAGTGGGAGGTACATTTATGGCCATGAAGGGGGCTAAAGGAACAGAAGAACTACAAGAAGCACAAGGGGCAATTGATAAGCTGGGAGGGAAGACAGATACAGTTCACCGTTTTCACTTACCCGCTGCTGAAGGAGAGCGACAGATCATTCTCTTGCACAAAGTGCGCTCCACCCCTGGGAAGTATCCCCGCCAGCCAGGTATCCCGGCCAAAAAGCCATTAAAGTAAGCCGTCTGATTATGTTTCACGTGGAACAAATTTCACGTGAAACATATTTTTTTAGCAGGAAAGTAGTGATAGAATAGAGAATGTTTATAGGAGATAGGTTTGTTTGATGGCTAAAAAATAACTGATTTACATAACTTTTGTTGTATATTATAGGATGGTTTAGGTGGTGTCAGGACGATGAGAGAACAACTGTCTCGTTTTTTCGGCATGACTGAAAAAACTGAAGCCGAAGAAATTAAGTCAATTCCAATTCACAACATTGTTCCCAATCGCTATCAACCCCGGACAGTGTTTGATGAAGGAAAAATTGATGAATTGTGCCAAACAATCAAAACGCACGGTGTGATTCAACCCATTGTGGTACGTAAATATGGGGAAGATCAATATGAACTGATTGCCGGGGAAAGACGTTGGCGGGCCTGTACCAAGTTAGGCATGGAAACGATTCCAGCTATTATTAAAGATTTTAATGATACTCAGGCTGCTTCCGTTGCATTAATTGAGAACTTGCAGCGGGAAGGATTAACACCAATTGAAGAAGCTTTAGCTTATCAGAAGTTAATAGAGTTGCATGGCTTAACCCAGGAGAGTTTGGCTCAGCGTTTAGGCAAAGGACAATCGACCATTGCCAATAAATTACGCTTGCTTCACCTGCCTGAGGAATGTCATCATGCTTTAAGGGAACGCCAAATCTCTGAACGCCATGCTCGTGCCCTGCTTACGTTAAAGGACCCTGAATTGCAAAAGAAATTTTTAGCTGAGATTATTAACAAGCAGCTCAATGTCAAGCAAACAGAAGAGCTGATCGAAAAATATCTAAACAAAACACCCACGAAAAAGAAAAAACCTTTGCGAAAAGCTTACTCAAAGGACATGCGCCTGGCGATGAATACCATCCGCCAATCGGTTGATATGGTTCTAAAAAGCGGACTCACGATTGAAACGGATGAAAAAGAACATGACGACTATATTGAATTTACCATTCGCATACCCAAGCAATAAGCGGCCATTTTAGCCGCTTTCTTACAGTTTAAGAAAGTATCACTTTTTATACTTTCTTAAACATGGGTAAAAAGCTTCATCAAACAAAGGATTGTAACCTCTTCGAGGAGGCTGCGAGCGAAGCTTTTTAGTACCGCTTTCCCCGACTAATCATAATGAGGTGAAATAGGCATGGGTAAAATTATCGCGATTGCCAATCAGAAGGGTGGCGTTGGGAAAACCACATCCTCCATTAACTTGGGAGCTTGTTTGGCTACGCTAGGCCAACGGGTACTGTTGATTGATATTGACCCACAGGGGAACACCACCAGTGGGATTGGCATAGATAAAGCTGATATTCAATATTGTATTTATGATGTTTTGATTAACGATGTCAATCCACAAGAGGTCATTCAACCCACTTCCATAGATAATCTGCACATCATTCCGGCCACCATTCAGCTGGCGGGGGCAGAGATTGAACTGGTGCCCACCATTTCCCGGGAGATCCGTCTAAAAAAGGCCTTACAATTGGTTAAAGAGGATTACGACTTTATTTTAATAGACTGTCCTCCCTCATTGGGCATTTTAACCATTAACTCCTTAACCGCTGCTGATTCTGTCTTGATTCCCATCCAGTGTGAATATTATGCACTGGAAGGATTAAGCCAGCTGCTCAACACGATCCGTCTGGTACAAAAGCATCTCAATAAACAGTTAACCATTGAGGGTGTCTTGCTGACCATGTTGGATGCCCGCACCAACCTGGGCATCCAAGTGATTGAAGAAGTGAAAAAATATTTTCGGGAGAAAGTGTATCAAACGGTGATCCCGCGCAATGTTCGCTTAAGTGAGGCCCCCAGCCACGGCAAGTCAATTATTGATTATGACCCTAAATCAAAAGGGGCGGAAGTGTACATGGAGTTGGCCAAGGAGGTGCTAAGCCCATGTCTAAAAGGTTAGGAAAAGGATTGGATGCCCTGTTCCCTGCATTAGAAATTGATGATAATGACAAAGTGATCCAAATTAAACTGAGCGAGCTGCGACCCAATCCATATCAGCCTCGTAAAGATTTTAATGCCGAGGCCATCGCTGAATTAACCCAGTCGATTAAAGAACATGGTGTGATTCAGCCCATCATTGTCCGCAAAAGTTTAAAAGGCTATGAGATTGTGGCCGGAGAGCGGCGTTTCCGCGCTTCAAAAGAAGCAGGACTTGAAACTATTCCTGCTGTCGTGAAAAATTTTACCGAATCACAAGTGATGGAGATTGCCCTCATAGAAAATTTACAACGGGAAAATCTGAATGCCATGGAAGTGGCTTATGCTTATAAAAAGTTGATGGACAAGTTTAATCTGACCCAAGACGAATTGGCACTCAAAGTGGGTAAGAGCCGCCCCCATGTGGCCAACTTTTTGCGCCTTTTGCAGCTCCCTGACAATGTGCAAACCTATGTTTCACGTGGAACATTATCAATGGGGCATGCCCGGGCACTGCTGGGATGCAAGGATAAAAAAAGCATCGTTAAATTGGCCAAAAAATGTATTGATGAGCAGCTAAGTGTCCGCCAGTTGGAACAACTGATCAAGCAGTTGAACGATGTTTCACGTGAAACAAAGAAAAAGAAAGTGAAACAAGAAACCAACCGGGTTATTCTGCAATATGAGGAACAGTTGAAAAGTAAATTGGGCACTTCGGTAAAGATCAAACGGGGTGACAAAAAAGGAAAAATTGAGATTGAGTTCTTTTCAGACGAGGATCTGGAACGTCTTGTGGACATTATGGGCTAAATGTCTTCGGGACAGCTAGCTGTGGAAGGGAGGGGATATTGTGATCTATTTAGACCAGGCAGCTTCATCGTGGCCAAAACCAGACGGAGTTGCTGAAGCGATGCTGGAAGCTGTTCAGCATTACGGGGCCAACCCGGGACGGGGCGGACACCAGTTGGCTGTGCGGGCAGCCCACACCATAAGCCAGACCCGGTCCAGGCTGGCCAAACTGTTTGGTATTAAAGATCCGCAACATATTATTTTTTTTCATAATGCCACGGCAGCTTTAAACCAAGCGATCAAAGGATTTGAGTGGGCCAAGGGGGATCATGTCCTGGCCACAGCTTTTGAGCATAATGCTGTGCGCCGGCCGCTGGCCTATATACGGGAGCGGCATGGCGTCAAGGTTACCTATATTCAGCCGGATCATAATGGACGAGTTAATCTGGATCAAGTGGCCGGTGCGCTTACTCCGTACACAAAACTGATTGTAGCAACCCATATGTCTAACGTGACCGGCGCTATCCTTCCTATTCGGGAAATTGGGCAGCTGGCTCGGGAGAAACAGATTCCCTTTCTTGTAGATGCCTCTCAGTCTGCCGGGATTTTACCTATTGATGTGGAAGAAGACTGCATTGATTTACTCGCTTTTCCTGGACATAAGGGGCTGTACGGGCCTCAAGGGACGGGAGGTTTATACCTATCTCCCCAGCTTGATTTGATTCCTCTCTTTCATGGGGGAACAGGCAGTCACTCTGAACTGGAGCAGCAACCGGACAGCCGGCCGGCACGATACGAGTCAGGAACGTTAAATACACCGGGCATTGCCGGTTTGAATGTTGGTGTGAGCTTCGTTTTGGAACAAGGGGTGGAGCAGATTTGGGAACATGAATGGCAGCTGACCCAATATGCATTGCAACAACTGAGCCAGATTGATGCCTTGCAATTGTATGGACCGGAAATGGAAGTCAAACGGGGGCCGGTGGTGGCTTTTAATCTGGCGGGCATTGATCCCCATGAAGTAGCCATGATTTTGGATCAACATTACGGGATCGCCACCAGGGCAGGACTACATTGCACACCCCTTGCGCACCAGATGTTAAAAACAGACCCTGTGGGCACGGTTCGAGCCAGTTTCGGCTTCTTTAACCGGAAAGAAGAGATTGACCAGTTGGTTCAGGCTTTACTTGAAATACAGGAAGGGTTGTTAGGTTCTTCGTAACAGAAAGTTGAGGGATAAGCTGTGGTCTTACTAGGGGTTATTGTCAACACATTAGCAATTATTGTGGGAACGCTTATTGGATTGTGTTTTGCCAATATACCGGAGGGCATGAAGTCAACTGTACTCAAAGTGCTCGGTATTGCCGTTGTGGTCTTGGGGATGGGGATGGCCTTTGAAGCGGAATATTTTCTGAACGTTTTGTTTAGTGTTGTCTTCGGCGCCATTCTCGGGGAGTGGCTCAAAGTAGAGGATCATTTGGAGAGACTGGGTCAATGGATTGAACACAAAGCAGGGAAACATCGCGGCAATGTAGCCAAAGCGTTTGTGACGACGACGCTCATTTTTACCATTGGTGCCATGTCAGTGATTGGTTCCTTAAACAGCGGACTAAACCTGGATCATGATGTCTTGTACACCAAAGCATTCTTGGACGGCTTTGTTTCTATTATTTTTGCTTCAACATTAGGGATTGGTGTGATTTTTTCCGCTATTCCGGTGTTTGTGTATCAGGGGGCATTGGCTTTGTTTGCCACCACCATTGATCAATGGCTGACACCTGAATTATTAGAGCGCTTGGTTAATGATATTACAGCCACAGGTGGGATTCTGATTATTGGTATTGGACTTAATTTGCTGGAAGTGACCAAATTAAAGGTGGGCAACCTTCTGCCTGCCTTGGTTGTGGCCGTGCTGGTCGGCATTGGGGTCTATATGGTGCAAGGTCTGATGGGTTAATGTTGGTCAAAATTATATTGTCATGTGTTTGTAAATGGAATTATAATGGAAGTATGAAAATAGGAATAGATACTGACCAAGATCGCTCCACGACAAGAGGGACTTCAAAAGAATGTGTGTCGTGGAGTTTTTCATTATAAGATCGATGTTGATCATTTGAAAGGAGAGGACAAAATGGATCAGATACGTTTACGACGTTTGCGCCGGCTGCAATATTTCACCGAGATAAGCAGGCTGCTATTAATCATTCCTCTTGTTTGCCTGCTAGCCGTTTTTGAAGCGCCATTTTATCTTGCCTTTTTGGTCGCTGCCTGTATATCCGGCCTTTTATTTATCATCCACCAGTTCAGTACCGCACAAGATCCACGCTATCTTTTGGCCAGACACCTGTTTCCAAGGCTGAAGGAACTGTTGGTGTATGAACGGCACAAGCTGGGAGGGAATGGGAAAACTTTTATCGCACCAGTCCTTGTTTTTGCGGCAGTTGCTGTCATCTTTGTGCTCACGTTAAGTTGGGTCATTTCTTCAGACACTTTGACCAAGTAATGGGTATGCATCCACTTTTTAAGTTTATTGTAGCAGAAAATACATAGCAGATGGCAGGAAAAAGCGATGATATGTAATAAAGCTCTGAAAATATGATAAAGGAGTGCGGATGATGAAGCAAAAGTATAAAGTTGTGTCCATCAATGTAGGCCAGCCCAAACAGGTTGAGAGAAACAACAAAATATATCTGACGAGTATAGACAAGAGGCCAGTCAACCAGCCTGTTTACTTAAGTAAACTGAATTTGGCGGGAGATGCGCAAGCAGACTTGGCATCAACGAACTGGGAAAGAAATCATCCTTTATTTACTGGATAGTGATGAGGAAAACAGGCGACTGAACAGAGAAGTGGGCTGTGGTGTGTAGGGCACACTTCTTTTTTCTTGTCTTAATCGTTGATCAGCGAGCCAAATGCCCTGGGCTATTTGTGCAGCCATGTTCATCACAAGGGACAAGCGTGTATTTTGTAAAACAAAATACTCCATAAATCCACCTACGTTAACAATGCCGGTTAAATGCAAATCTCCCACCTCTGGCAGCTTCTTGTTGACTCCTGCTCCAGGCTTTAACGGTCCTTCTCCCAAGGTGACCAGCCTGACATGATGGTAATGCCCCAGGCAGGCGTCCACTGCGATGATGAACGGCCGGGGATGATTGAGGTTGATGGTAGATACGGTTTGCGCCAAATTGACGGCATGGACCGGCTGGTCTAAAGTGCCGTAAACATGAAACTTTTCCACACCCGCCACATTTAAATGGCTGCCCAGGAGCGGTCCAAGGGCATCCCCAGTAGAGCGGTCGGTCCCGATGCAGAGGATGACCAAGTCATAATCACTCACCTTAGGTAATAAGGTGTTATATAAAGAATGGGCAAGCTTTTCGGCGAACTGCTCCGTGTCAAACGCTTCACGAAAAATAGGGGGAGGGGCAGAGTGACTGAACTGTTTCATACAAACGCCTTCTTTCTCTATGAGATTAAACTCGCTCAATTTATTAGCATTATGGGATAGGTGTAAGGCTTTTATACATGGAAAGAAAACAGGCTGGGAGGCATATTTAAGTGACGTTGTCTACCGTTTGGAAAGGGGCCAAAATTGCTTTTTTAATCATTGGTACAACGATAGGAGCCGGCTATGCATCAGGGAGGGAGCTGTGGGAGTTTTTCGGGTCGTATGGCCCTCAAAGCCAAAAGGCTGTCTTAGTTTCTATGATATTATTCTCTTTAAGCTGTTATGTGATTATGATGGTCAGCCACCGGTTAAAGGCACCCCATTACCGCTTGGTGCTGGAGGAGATTATCGGCTTGAGGCTGGCCAAAGCTTATGATGTGCTCATCTTTTTCTATCTTCTTTCCACAACGGTGGTGATGTTTGCCGGTAGCGGGGCTACTTTAGTTTATTGGGAGCTGTCGTATTGGGTTGGAGTGGTCTTAATCGGGATTTTTGTTTTGTTTGTTTTTTTGCGTGATGTAGAGGGTGTAATGTCTCTAAACAGTCTGCTTATTCCTGTTTTGATCGCCATGCTCTTACTGGCCTGTGGGTTGTTTTTGGGGCAAAACAGTATGGCAGACATAGAAATGGAAGAGGGGCAGGGCAATGTGCTTTCATCGGGAATTGCCTTTACGGCACTAAATATATTACCTCTGATCGCAGTCCTGTCGGCCATAGGTTCCAAAGTGAATAAGGAAGAGATTGCCGTGTCCTGTGTCGGCAGCGGGATCTGCTTGGCTTTGATCTCCCTGTTGTATAACCAGTCATTACTTTTTGTCAGTCAGGAGGTGATGTTGTATGATGTTCCCCTGTTTGCTATTTTGCAAAATTTTCCTCCGGAATGGATGGTAGGGGTTTCTGTTGTGTTGTGGCTAGCCATCTATACCACAGCTGTCAGCAATATTTTTGGGCTGGTTTCCAGGTTTAAAGATCAGGTCTATATGCCCCAATGGGCTGTGGCTGGAGGATTTATCCTCTTGGTGATGCCATTAACCACCTTTGGTTTTACCAAGCTGATTCAGTTTCTTTATCCGTTGTATGGTGTACTTAATTTGTTTATCTTGGCTATGATTTTGCTTTATCCCTTAAAACAGTTGGCCCTCTACTATGACAAACAGTGAACACGTGTACTATAATAAGAAAAAATGTGAACTGTTTACAGAAACGTATGCTGCACCAAAGGAGGGAAAAGCAATGGAGCGGAAAGTGTTTCACCTCGATGACATTGTTGAGATGAAAAAGCCCCATCCCTGTGGGGCAAACCGCTGGAAAATTATTCGCATGGGGATGGACATCCGTATTAAATGTCAGGGGTGTGAGCACAGTGTACTGATGCCCCGGCGCAAGTTTGAACGGAAGTTGAAACGGGTGCTGGAATCCGCTGAGAAAGAGAAAAAATAAGTGAAGCTAAAGTCTGCTTGTCCATTAAACTGCTGGGCAAGTGCATAAAAATGAACTTCGCTCTTTCCTGCATTGACGCTGCACTCATTATGTCTTATGATCAATGAGGTTAAACCATGTAAAGGAGTAGGGAGACATTGTTAAAAGCAGGAATCGTCGGGTTGCCCAATGTGGGCAAGTCTACACTGTTTAATGCCATTACGCAGGCTGGGGCAGAGTCAGCCAATTACCCCTTTTGTACCATAGACCCAAACGTAGGGATTGTCCAGGTGCCTGATCAGCGTCTGGACAAGCTGGCCGAGATTGTGCATACAGAGCGCATCATTCCCACTGCCTATGAATTTGTGGATATTGCTGGCTTGGTGAAGGGGGCCAGCCGCGGAGAGGGATTGGGCAACAAGTTTTTGGCCAATATTCGCGAAGTGGATGCCATTGCCCATGTGGTTCGTTGTTTTGAAGATGAGAATATTACCCATGTGGCTGGTCAGGTGGATCCCATTGCTGATATTGAAACGATCAACCTGGAGCTCATTTTTGCCGATTTGGAGTCAGTGGAAAAACGGATCACCCGTGTGCAAAAGATGGCTAAAGCTGGCGACAAGACGGCTAAACAAGAATTAGAGGTGTTAGAGCGGCTCAAGCAAGCTTTTGAAGCAGGACAAACGGCACGCAGCCTGAACCTGTCCGCAGAGGAACAGGCTTTGATTAGGGACTTGCACTTGCTCACGCTAAAACCTGTGCTGTACGTGGCTAACGTCAGTGAAGGGGAGATCGGCCGTACAGCAGACAATACCCATGTGCAGCGGGTCAAGAAATTTGCTGCTCATGATTTGGCCGAAGTGGTGACGATTTGCGCTAAGGTAGAAGCGGAAATCGCTGAGCTGGAAGGGGAAGACAGGGCATTATTTTTAGAGGAGCTTGGCATTGAAGAATCCGGCCTGGATCAATTGATTAAAGCGACGTATAAACTGTTGGGTCTGATCACCTACTTTACGGCTGGGGAAAAAGAGGTGCGGGCCTGGACGATTAAGCAGGGGACAAAAGCACCACAAGCAGCCGGAAAGATCCATTCAGATTTTGAAAAAGGGTTTATTCGTGCCGAAGTGATCCATTATGACGATTTGGTGACAGCGGGTTCCATGACAGAAGCCAAAGAAAAAGGGCTGTTGCGTCTGGAAGGAAAAGAGTATGTGGTTCAAGACGGTGATGTAATGCATTTCCGCTTTAATGTCTAAACTGAATGCATAAAGTGGCACTTGTGTTCGCCTGTGCTTTTTGTTAAAATGACGTTATGCGAGCAAAGGGTATTAATGTTCTTTCTCGCTCCTTGTTCCCATATGGGGACCGTTAGTCCAAAAGGAGGTGAATGTGGATGCGTGCCTACGAATTAATGTACATCGTACGTCCTGACATTGATGAGGAATCCACAAAAGCCGTGATTGAACGTTTTCAAAACGTGATTAAAGATAACGGCGGTGAAGTGGAAAAGGTGGACGAAATGGGCAAACGTCGCCTGGCTTATGAAATTAACGGCTACAATGATGGCTACTATGTTGTCGTTAACTTTAAGTCCGACGTTAATCTCGTCTCTGAGCTGGAACGTCAATTGCGTTTGAACGATAACGTGATTCGTCACCTTGTCGTCAAGGAAGACGAGTAATCCGTATTTTTGGGGGAGGGGATGTTATGTTAAATCGGATTATTCTCATTGGACGTCTGACGCGGGATCCTGAATTGCGCTACACGCCCAACGGGGTTGCGGTGACCACGTTTACCCTGGCTGTGGACCGGCCGTTTACCAACCAGCAGGGGGAACGGGAAGCGGATTTTATTAATATTGTCACCTGGCGCGGGTTAGCCGAAACATGTGCCAATTATTTAAAGAAAGGGCGCTTAACCGCTGTTGAAGGGCGTTTACAAATCCGCAATTATGAAAATAATGAGGGCCGACGTGTCTACGTTGCTGAAGTGGTGGCAGACAATGTGCGCTTCCTGGAATCGCCCCGTGAGGGATCCCGTTCAGATATGGGGACCGGCGGCCAGAATGAGACCCGATTTGATAACGACCCCTTCGCCAATGACGCAGAACCCATTGACATCTCAGAAGACGATCTGCCATTCTAAAATTCAACATTGAAGGAGGGAGTACGATGGCTCGCAAAGGTCGCGCTAAACGCCGTAAAGTATGTTACTTTACTGTCAATAAAATTGAAAAGATCGATTATAAAGACGTTGACCTGTTGAAAAAGTTTATCAGTGAGCGCGGTAAAATTTTACCTCGCCGTGTGACTGGCACATCCGCTAAGTATCAGCGGCAATTAACCAGAGCAATCAAACGTGCCCGTCAAATGGCACTCTTGCCATATACGATCGATTAGTGGCTGTTAAATAAACGGGAACCCCGCCTTGTATAGGCTCGGGGTTCCTCTCTTTTTTGCCTTCACCGGCCGTTTCCATTATAATTGATAAAGCTATGATCTGTTTTTCCGGCATCGCTTATGAATCTTCCTCGGAAGTTGTCATGCATTAGGAGTGAATGGGATGAAATCAGCATCAAGTACACAGCGTTTAGTTCAAGGGGCCTTAATGGCAGCCTTATATATGGTTTTATTTCTCATTACCGTTTATGTCCCGTTTTTGGGATTTATCAGTTTATTCTTTTTGCCTTTGCCGTTTATTGTGCATCACTTGCGCTTTGGCTTAAAAAGTGGTGCTTTGGTGGGCGGTGTCTGCCTGTTCCTGTCTCCGCTTTTAGCTCCTTTACCGGCTCTGTTTCTCACGCTGGTGGCTGTTTCGGCAGGGCTGGTAATGGGGTATTATTATGGTGAGAAAAAGTCTCCTTTTTTGCCGCTGTTGGCCGGCATGTTAACTTACCTTGCCAATTACGTGCTCGCTTTTCTGGTTACCTATTTTGTCTTTAATTTGAACATGATAGACGTTTTGCAGCAGATGATGGAGGATACGCTGGCCATAACGGAGAGTACCGCTTCTTTTATGCCGATTCCTGTTGATGAGGATGCGCTAGCCGTTTATGAAGAAATGGTCAGTTTTATCGTGTACATTTTTCCGGGATTACTTATCCTGTCTTCCATGCTGATGGCTTGGATTAACCATGCCGTGGCCAGGCCAATTTTAACCCGGATTGGTCTTGATCCCCAACCCTTGCCTCCCTTCCGGCAGTGGAACTTGCCCAAATCGATCTTATTTTATTATCTGGTTGTGCTTATCTTGATATTGCTGCAGGTTGTGGAAGAGGGCAGCACGCTATTGATGCTGGTTGTCAACCTGCATCTGATTTTGGAGCTGCTGATTTTGCTGCAAGGGTTTTCCTTTGTCGCTCACTTTGCCTATGTGAAAAACATCGGCCGTTTTTTAGTCATACTGGCTGTGGTGTTGTCTTTGATCCCTCTCTTTTCCAGCCTGATTCGCATTATAGGGATTATTGATTTGGGCTTTGGTTTAAAGGAGCGCCTCAAAAAAGCAGACTAGGGAGCTGAGAAAATGCCGAGGTTCCTCTATCACTATTTAAGAGGGTATCACCGCTACGCCCTTCCCGTTTTAACGGTACTGGTGTTGGTGATTTTGGCCTGGTATGCCTGGTATTGGGCCATGGTGGGATTCGTGGCGCTGGGGCTTATTTATTATCTCATGTATAAAAAAGAGCAGGCTTTTGCCGAAGATTTCGAAGCCTATATCAGCACGCTGCGCCACCGGGTCAAAAAGGCAGGCGAAGATGTGATTTCCGATTTGCCTATTGGCATCTTGCTGTATGACGAAGAGCAAACGATTCAGTGGCATAATCGGTATATACTAAACTTGCTGTCTGATGCAGATTCATTGGTGGGGACGACCCTGGAGGAGCTTTCTCCCGCTTTGGCCGAATGGCTGCACAATGAGGAGCGGGAGGGAACCATCCGTTTTGGAGAGAAGACACTGGATATTCTCAGTTATCCTGAGGAACGCCTGTTGTATGTGGTCGATAACACCGACTATCATGAATTAAAGAAAAAGCACCGTCAGGAGCAAGTTGTCTTTATAAATATCCATTTGGACAATCTGGATGAAGTCACCCAGGGTTTAGACGAACAGCGCCGCTCGTTACTGGTGAGCCGTGTGACGAACACAATCAGCCGCTGGGCAGCGGAACACGGTATTTTCATTAGACGGACGGCCTCGGATAAATTTTTTGGGGTGATGGATGAACGAACCCTAAAAGCGATTGAGGAAACGAAATTTGATATTCTTGATCATGTTCGGGAACTGACCAGTCACAACAAAATTCCCGTTACCTTAAGTATCGGGGTGGGGGCTGGCACTTCCTCGCTGATTGAGTTAGGCAATCTGGCCCAATCCAGTTTGGATCTGGCTTTAGGGCGGGGAGGGGATCAGGCGGCTGTGAAGCGTTTTCCGGACAAGGTAACGTTCTATGGAGGCAAGTCCAACGCCGTAGAAAAGCGGACCAGGGTCAGGGCCCGGGTGATCTCCCATGCTTTGCGCGATATGATCAAAGAGAGTGACAAAGTGTTTATCATGGGACATCGTGACCCGGATATGGATGCAGTTGGTTCAGCCATTGGCGTGTTGAAAGCGGTACAGGTCAATGAGCGGGAAGGCTATATTGTGCTGGATCAGGAGGAAGATTATCCTGGTGTCAACCGTCTGATGGAGGAAATTAACAAGGAAAAGGATTTGCAAGAACATTTTCTTTCTCCCCAAGAGGCGCTAGAATTAATTTCAGAGAAAAGCTTGCTGATCATTGTTGATGTGCATAAGCCTGCACTGGTGCTCGAACCACGCCTGCTGGACCGTTTCCACCGCAAAGTGGTCATTGATCATCACCGGCGGGGTGAAGCTTTTATCGAAGACCCGCTGTTGGTCTATATTGAGCCTTATGCCTCCTCCACCAGTGAGTTAGTGGCTGAACTGCTGGAATATCAAAGTGACGAGATGGAGATGAGCCGTTTGGAGGCGACCGCCATGCTGGCCGGCATCGTGGTGGACACCAACAATTTTGCCATGCGCACCGGTTCCCGTACGTTTGATGCTGCCGCTTATCTCAGGCGGCATGGTGCTGACCCGGTTTTGGTGCAAAAAATCCTCAAGGAAGAAAAAGAACAGTTTATTAAGCGCAGCCGCATTGTGGAACGGGCTGAAATCTACCGTGGCAAAATCGCAATTGCCATCGGTGAAGCCGATGAGCGCTATGGCCAAGTGTTGTTGGCCCAGGCGGCCGATACTCTGCTGACCCTGGATGATGTGGTTGCTTCTTTTGTCCTGTGTGAACGGGAAGATGGCCAAGTGGTAATCAGCGCCCGCTCATTAGGGGAAATCAATGTGCAGGTCATCATGGAAAAAATGCATGGCGGCGGTCACTTGACCAATGCGGCCACCCAGCTGGAAGACATCACGGTGGAGGATGCGGTAAAATGGTTAAAAGAGGTCATCGATGACTATTTGGAAGGGGGAAGAGGAACATGAAAGTGATTTTACAACAGGATGTCAAAGGGGTAGGCAAGAAAGGGGAAGTCAAGGAGGTTTCCGACGGTTACGCCCGCAACTTCCTGCTCAAACAGAACCTGGCCGTTGAAGCCACACCGGGGAACATGAAAGCGCTGAAGAAAAAGAAACAAAGTGAACAAAAGAAAGCAGAGGAAGAGCTGCGCCAGGCCCAAGAGCTGGCAGCCAAGCTGGAAAAAGAAACTGTCACTTTAACGGCCAAAGCAGGGGAAGGCGGCAAGCTGTTCGGTTCCATTACGAATAAACAGATTGCTGAGCAGCTGAAGAAAATGAATTATAAAATTGAGAAGCGCAAAATTGTACTGGATGAACCCATTCGCTCTTTAGGAGTTACCCATGTTCCCGTTAAGCTCCATCCTGAGGTGACGGCCACGTTGAAAGTACACGTGGTTGAGCAGTCATGAGCGATCTCTTTTTGGATCGTACGCCCCCTCATAACTTGGAAGCTGAGCAGGCAGTCTTGGGGGCTGTTTTTCTGGATAAAGACGCTTTGTACCGGGCCTTGGAACTGATTCGTCCGGGTGACTTTTACAAAACCAGTCACCAGCGTATCTTTCAAGTGATGCTTGATTTGTCGGAAGCATCGCAGCCGGTTGATTTAGTCACCGTCACAGCCGAACTGAACGACCGCAAGTGGCTGGAAGAAGTAGGCGGGGTCAGTTATCTGAGTGACTTGGCCAATGCCGTTCCTACTGCGGCCAATGTGGAATATTACGCCCAAATTATTAAGGAAAAGGCGATCCTGCGCCGCCTGATCAAAACGGCCACCCAGATCGTTACCAACGGTTATACCTCCCAGGATGAGGTCGAGGAGATTTTAAGCCAGGCCGAACGCAGCATTCTCCAGATCCGGGATGAGCGCACTTCAGATGGTTTTGTGCATATCAAAGATGTGCTGATGGAGACATACGACCGCATTGAAATGCTGCACAACAGCACCAGTGATATTACCGGCATTCCGTCCGGCTACCGGGATCTGGACCGCTTAACATCCGGTTTCCAGCGTTCGGATCTGGTCATTGTGGCCGCCCGTCCCTCCGTCGGTAAAACAGCATTCGCCCTGAACGTGGCCCAAAATGTAGCTGCCCGGGCAGGGGAAACAGTGGCCATCTTTTCCTTGGAAATGTCAGCCTCCCAGCTCGTGCAGCGCATGTTGTGTGCAGAAGGAAACATTGATGCCAACCGCATGCGCACCGGAGCGTTCAAGGAGGAAGACTGGGAAAAGCTGACCATGGCCATCGCCAGCTTATCCAAAGCCAACATTTACATTGATGACACGCCCGGTATCAATGTGAATCAAATCCGGGCCAAATGCCGCCGTTTGAAGGCTGAGCAAGGCCTGGGCATCATTCTTATTGACTATTTGCAACTGATTCAAGGAAACAACCGGGAAAGCCGCCAGCAGGAGATTTCAGCGATTTCCCGCTCCCTGAAAGCTATTGCCCGGGAATTGGACTGCACCGTCATTGCTTTATCCCAGCTCAGCCGGGCTGTGGAACAGCGTCAAGACAAGCGGCCTATGTTGTCAGACCTGCGTGAATCAGGCTCTATTGAACAGGACGCCGATATAGTTGCCTTTTTATACCGGGAAGATTACTACGATCAGGAGACGGAAAACAAGAACATTATTGAGATTATTATTGCCAAGCAGCGTAACGGTCCGGTGGGCAAAGTGGAACTGGCCTTTCTCAAGGAATACAACAAGTTTGTCAATTTGAGTCACCATGATGAATCAATGGCACCGGGAGCCTAACTGTTCAGAGGGAATAAATAAGTGTTAAAGTATGAAAAACTGAGAGGGGAGGACGCCTGTTCGGCGTCCCTTTATCGTTCTTTCTATCGTAGGGTAAACGTTAGTATTCCGAACAAAATGTGTGCTAGAAATAAAAATGTTCGTTAATTTATTGAATATGACAGTATACAATGCTACACTAGAGAAGGATTACTGAAGGGGTTATCGCTTGGCCGGCAACCGATAAGTGTGTCCCGTCCTGGCCAACAGATAGCCTGATGTTTTGAAGCGGAGGTGTTTCCCTTGCCAAGTGTTGTTGTGGTTGGAACGCAGTGGGGAGATGAAGGAAAAGGAAAGATCACCGATTATTTATCTGAGAAAGCGGAAGTGATCGCCCGTTATCAAGGTGGTAATAATGCCGGACACACCATTGTGTTTGGCGGTAAGAAATATAAATTGCATCTGATTCCGTCCGGGATTTTTTATCAAGATAAAGTGTGTGTCATAGGTAACGGCATGGTAATTGACCCTAAGGCTTTGGTGCAAGAAATTCAATATCTGCACGAGCATGGCGTGTCTACGGCCAATTTGCGGGTCAGCAACCGGGCTCACGTTATTTTGCCCTATCATTTGAAACTGGATGCCGTGGAAGAAGAGCGCAAAGGGGCCAACAAAATTGGCACGACCCGTAAAGGAATCGGGCCGGCGTATATGGATAAAGCAGCAAGAATTGGGATCCGCATCGCCGATCTCCTTGATCCGGAAGAATTTAAGCGCAAGTTGGAACATAATTTGGCGGAAAAAAACCGGCTGTTGGAAAAGGTATATGATACCCAAGGCTTTAGCTTTGCAGAAATTTACAATGAGTATATGGAATATGTGCAGGTCATCCGCCCCTATGTCACTGATACATCGGTGGTTTTAAACGAAGCACTGGATGGGGGCAAACGGGTGCTGTTTGAAGGGGCCCAAGGGGTGATGCTGGATATTGATCAAGGGACCTATCCTTTTGTCACTTCTTCCAATCCCATTGCAGGCGGCGTATGCATTGGTGCGGGAGTGGGTCCGACCAAAATCCATCATGTGGTTGGAGTGGCCAAAGCTTACACCACGCGTGTGGGAGATGGTCCGTTTCCGACGGAAATCCATAATGAAATTGGAGACCGTATCCGCGAAGTGGGCAATGAGTACGGCACAACAACCGGGCGTCCGCGCCGGGTGGGCTGGTTTGACAGCGTCGTTGTCCGCCATGCCCGGCGGGTCAGCGGCATTACAGACCTATCCGTCAACTCGATTGATGTGCTGACAGGGATTGATACGCTTAAAATTTGCACGGCTTATGAATATCAAGGCCAAGTGATTGAAGAGTTTCCAGCCAGCTTAAAAGTGTTGAGTGAATGTAAACCCATTTATGAAGAATTGCCCGGCTGGAAGGAAGATATTACGGGGGTCCGTTCCCTTGATGAATTGCCTGAAAATGCCCGCCATTATGTGGAACGCATTTCCCAACTGACCGGTATCCCCTTGACTATTTTTTCCGTTGGCCCCAGCCGGGAACAAACCAATTTGGTCCGTGGCATATATGCCTAGATATTTGATTTGGTTAAAAGCAAATCGGTGAAACAAAAGGCCAGGCACAACAAGCCTGGCCAACTCGTTTTTTTAGACATTGCCAACCTGTTGATTAGGCACTTCAAACCTGTTTACATCAGCTGGCGCAATTGAACCAGACGGACAATGGCCGCGAGATGTGTGGTGACCGCCAGCAGGATCAAGGTGGCCGGAATCAGATTGAAAATCCCCCCCAACATGACCATAAACAGGCGCCCGTCGCGGTTGGCCGGGAGATAACGCCACAGGCCATCATCTGTTTCAGGGATATACGTTCTGCCAGTCAGGGCTTTATATTTTTCCTTCACCAGCATGGACATGGGGATGCCGCTTAAGGCGGTAGCACTCACTAAGAGTGCCACGATGGGTTGGTCTGTCTGGAGACACCACCAATAGGCCATGCCGGCCACAATAAAAAAGTCTGCATAGCGGTCCAGGATGGCATCAACCAGTCCCCCGAACCAGCTTTGCAGAAATTTGAGGCGGGCCAATTCCCCGTCGACGCCGTCAAGAATGGAACTGAACTGAGCCAAGAGACCTCCCACAAGAGGGAACCCTGCAGCAAAGCTCAATGCTGAAGCGAGGGAAACAATAAACGAAGCAACAGTGACCTGATTTGGTGTGATAGTGGTTGAAGCGAGACGCTTGGTTATCCGTAGAGAGACTTTGCGGTTTAAGTGGCGGGAAATCAAACCGTCTTTATCCGGGACGAGGGACTTTAATAGCATGTGTTCAGCGTGGTCATAACTGTCCCGGTTGTCAACGTCCACCCAGGCCTGGTCCACGAAATGTAATTTAACCTTGCCCTGTTTGGCCAGGATATTGATACCGTCCGTCAGGGCATGCCGGCCTTTGGCAATGGCTTGAGAAAGGGCCGGGAATAGTGCTCCGCTGCACATAAACAGGCCGCAGTCCACAGCATTAAAATCATCCAAATCTTTACCCAGCTTGTGGGCCCGGTCATGTTCAGCCTGTATTTTGGTGCACTCCTCTACATCATGGACGCGGTCCAGGTTCCGGTCAGCAGCAAGCAGCACTTCACCGTCACGGATCTCCTCAGCCGCCGCCACAAATGCCCGGACGGCCTGTGGCTCAAAGATATGGTCTGCCATCATGAGCACAAATTTTTCTTCCGGACGAAAAACGGTGTGCAAGGCATAGGCGGATACCCCATTGCCTCTCTGCCAATCCGGATTGTGCACATAAGTGATCTTGATCCCCCACTTGCTCCCGTCACCGAGTGCCTCCTCGATTTCCGTTTTGTGGCAACCGGTCACAATCACGAACTCCTGAATGCCGCCTTCCCGTAAAGTGAGCATGTTGCGTTCAATTAAAGACAGGCCTAATAAATGAATGAGAGGTTTAGGCCCGCTAAAATGGGGCCTTAACCTCCTCCCTTCACCGGCTGCCAGGATCGCAGCCCGCATTAACGTCCCCTCCGGCCGGCGATAAATTCCTGCACCATTTTTTTGCTTTCCGTATCAGTATATTGAACCGGTGGTGATTTCATGGTGTAAGAGGAGATGGATGTCAACACACCGCCAATCTTGCGGTCCAAGGCCAGTTTCATGCAGCGGATGGCGTCAATCATCGAACCTGCGCTGTTAGGGGAGTCTTCCACAGACAGTTTGACTTCCAAAGTTAAAGGCACGTTGCCGAAGCCGCGGCCTTCCATGCGGATATAGGCGATTTTATTGTCGTTCAGCCAAGGAATGTAATCACTGGGTCCAATATGAATGTTATGTTTGTCCAGGGGTGTCTCCAGCTCAGATTGTACCGATTGTGTTTTTGATTTTTTCTTCGACTTCAATCTGCTGCGGTTCAGCATGTTCAAGAAGTCGGTGTTTCCGCCGAAGTTGAGCTGGTAAGTACGGTCGAGCACAACGCCCCGGTTTTCAAACAGTTTAGTCAGGGTGCGGTGGACAATGGTGGCTCCCACCTGGCTTTTGATGTCATCGCCAATGATCGGCAGATTTTTTTCCTCAAATTTTTTAGCCCATGTTTCATCGGAAGCGATAAAGACAGGAATGGCGTTAATGAAGCCCACATTCGCTTCCAGGCAAGCTTGGGCGTAATGCTTGGCTGCTTCTTCAGAACCGACGGGCAGGTAACAAATCAGCATGTCTGCGCCGCTTTCTTTTAACACCTTGGTCACGTCGCAAGGTTCCTCATCAGCGACGATAAAGGCTTTATCCTCATCATCTTCCGCCATCAGTTCAGATACGCCATCCAGCACAGGACCCATGTGCACCTTTACTGGATAATCGGGCAAGTTCTCATAAAAAACAGTGGTGCAGTTTGGCTCGGCAAAAATGGCTTCTTTCAACGGTTGGCCTACTTTGCGCTTGTCCACGTCAAAGGCGGCGACAACATTAATATCTCCTGGTTTGTAACCGCCCAGGTCATGGTTCATCAGCCCGATGGTATTGTCGGGAACATTTTTGTACATTTCGATTCCCTGCAGCAACGCGCTGGCACAGTTACCTACACCTGCAATGGCGATGTTAATTTTGCCCATCAATAATCCCTCCTGACATATTTTAATGATTGGAATTGTGTTGCAGGTTGCGGCACCACCCTCCTTGCGTTTAGCATTTTTGCTCAAAAAAAAATCCCGCTGTAGGCGGGAGTGTTTAAGGCAGCATGGTGAGCTGCCGGGTTAGCATGTTTTCAGCAGGAAAGATACACTCCCCAAGCATTACCTGAATACAGATCTGCTTATCTCATCAGAGGCACTTTCCAGGTTGCTGAAACTCGAACCATTTTCGTATTTTTGTTAGCACTCACTAAGTTTTGCTGCTAACAATTATACAGAAAAATTATCCAATTGCAAGTCCTAATTTTTATTTTTTTGGGATAGAGAAGGAAGTACAGCTAAACTTAAGTATTTAGAATATTTTATTTATTATGATTTTGATATTATTTTCCTTGTCCCCCTGCTCTATTTGTGGTACATTAAAAAAGTGATTTGAAATCTAGCAGGCCAAAGTGCCTTGTTGATAGATTATACCTTTATTCAAGTTTTGCCTATCTGCTATTGTTAAATGAATCTGAGATGAATATGGGGCGGGAGATAACATGGTATTCTGTTCAAAATGGCGGCGCTTAACCATGATCTGCATCGCGCTGGCTTTGTTATTAACAGGTGTGGGAGCGGGTTATGCCTACTACCAGCACAATTTAGCCACGATTTATCATGTGTATGTTGACGGCCATCATATTGGTCCGGTGAGTGATCCCAGCCAAATTGAAGAGTGGCTGGACGAAAAATTGGTCCGTGCATCTGAAAAGTACCCGCATGTGGACCTGTACATAAATAACGAAATCAACCTCCAAGAAGAAGAGCGTTATAAACCGGTTGTGAACCGGAAAGCTGTCTTGGACAAGCTGGATGAAATGGTGAATATTCAGGCTAGGGCCGTCAAAATACTGGTGGAGGGGGAACTGGTCGGTTATGCCTCAAGTGAGGATCTGGCCGAAGAAGTCATAGAAACGTTTAAACTGAACTATGTGGACAAAGACGTGCTCTTGGCTCTAGAGGAAAACAAAAATAATAAAGCCCGGGTCACCGTGGCTGCTGTTGATGCTTCTGCTCAAAAACCAGAGGAATCAGAACAGACCACACTTGATGTGTGCATCAAGGAACATGTCCAATATGAACAAGCAACAGTGAACCCTGACTTGGTGCTGGATAAGGAAAATCTGGCCAAACGCTTGGCTGAGCCCCGCACAGAGCAAAAAACGTATACTGTTCAGGAAGGAGATGTGCTGGGCAGCATTGCCGAAAAGTTTAACATGAGCCTGGCCCAATTATTGGCACTAAATCCCGGTGTAGATGAAGACACACTGCTCCAGATCGGACAAGAGCTGACGGTGCAGGGAGAAGAGCCTGTGCTCACTGTGGTAACCGTGGAGCGGATGACGGAGGAGCAAACTATTCCCTATCAAGTAGAAACGAAGAAAGACCCCGATCTGTACCGGGGCCAAACCCGTGTGGAACGTGAAGGAAAAGAAGGCAAAAAACTGGTAGAGTTTGAAGTTGTCAAAGAGAATGGACAAGTTGTCTCCCGTGAAGTGATCGATGAAACCGTGCTGGAAGAACCAGTGAACAAAATAGTGGTTCGCGGCGAAAAAGTAAAACCATCCAGGGGCAGTGGCCAATTTACGTGGCCGGCCCGCGGTGGCCGCATCACTAGCGGATTTGGCATGCGCTGGGGCCGCCCCCATAACGGTATTGATATTGCCGGTGTCAGTGACCGCACCATTGTCGCCGCAGACAACGGTACAGTGGTCAAGGCTGGCTGGCATAGTGGCGGCTACGGCAATACGGTGATTATTAACCACAATAATGGTTACCGTACCTTGTATGCCCACCTGGCCTCTGTTAATGTACGGCCGGGACAAACGGTTCAAAGGGGCGAAGCCATTGGTGTCATGGGTTCAACCGGCAACTCCACCGGAGTGCATCTCCATTTTGAAGTTCACCGGAACGGTGCGCCGGTCAATCCAGCTTCATATGTGAGATAAAAAGTGGCTGTGAGAGGCTGTTTCCCAAAGTGCAATCAGCACTTTGGGGGCAGCTTTTTCTATTAGAATAGATTAAAATAATAGAAAAAGCTAAGTTGTAAAATGACTTATATCCTAATGGTTGAAACAGATAGAAATTGAGGGGGTACCTATGGTTTATAAAATTCTTGTAGTGGATGATGAAAAGCCGATTACAGATATTTTGCAGTTTAACTTAGAAAAGGAAGGCTATCAGGTTTTAACCGCTTTTGACGGGGAAGAAGCGGTAAAAAAAGCGTTGCTGGAAGAGCCGGATTTGATACTCTTAGATATTATGCTGCCTAAAAAAGATGGCTTTCAAGTGTGCCAGGAGATTCGTCACAAAAGCCAAGTGCCTATTATTATGTTGACGGCCAAGGACGAAGAAGTGGATAAGGTTCTGGGATTAGAGCTGGGGGCCGATGATTACGTGACAAAGCCGTTCAGTACCCGGGAGCTCTTGGCCAGGGTTAAAGCCAATTTGCGCCGCAGGAAGGAGCAGGACAACCGCTCTTCTGCCCAGTCCTGTTTGGAGATTGGGGAGTTGCGCATCTATCCGGAAGCTTATTCTGTATATAAGGGTGACCAACTGCTGGAGTTAACCCACCGGGAATTTGAGCTGCTCCTCTTTTTGGCCAAAAACAAGGGACAAGTGTTAACAAGGGAACATTTGCTAGGAACCGTATGGGGTTATGATTACTATGGGGATGTACGCACAGTGGATGTCACCGTGCGTCGTCTGCGGGAAAAAGTAGAAACAGACCCCAGCCGACCGGAGTATATTGTCACCAAGCGGGGGGTCGGTTATCTGTTACAAGAGCCCCACCCTAAAGGAAGTAGACTATGAAGCCGTTAAGGTTTTTTAAAGGAATCCATTTAAAATTTATTATTATTTTGCTCTTGGTGATTATGCTGGCCGTCCAGGTGTTTGGCGCTTATTTCAACCGGGCCCTGGAAACCCATTTGGTTAACAATTTTACCCGCATGCTCGACCAGCAGGCCCATCTTTTGGCTTACAGCATCCAACATGAACTGGAAACACCTTTTGATGAGACGGATGGGCCGGAAAACTATGAACATATGCAATCTCTCATTGATAAAATGTTTGCCTCCATTCCCCATGCTGAAATCCAAGTCCTGGACCGCAACGGGGTTGTGGTCAGTACCAATTCAGACAATCAGGCTATTGTCGGCCAGCGCAACACACAGATTGAGGTTAAACGGGCTTTGCTGGGTACACGGGATGAAGCGATTCGTCTCCATCCCCAAACAGGTCACCGTATGAAAATGATGTCCATTCCCATCAAAGTGAACAATGAGGTGGTGGGGGCTATTTATCTGATGGCCTCCATGGAAGAGACATATCAAAGCATCCAAGACATTAACGGACTGCTCTTGAGGGGGACATTGATTGCCCTCAGCCTGACCGCAGTGATAGGGGTGGTTGTGGCCAGGACGATCACGTCTCCCATTAAGGAAATGACCAGACAGACACAGGCGATGGCGGCTGGTGATTTTTCCAAGCAGGTGAAAGTATACAGTGAAGATGAAATCGGCCAGTTGGCCCAAGGCATTAACCATCTCTCCCAGCGCCTCAGCCAGGCATTGGGGGAGATTGAGGAGGAGAAAAACAAGCTGGCCTCTATTTTGTTTTATATGAGCGACGGGCTTATTGCCACTGACAGGCAGGGGCGTATTATCCTCTTGAACCAACAGGCAGAGATGATGCTGAACAAGCGGGAAAGAGAGGTACTGGGCAAAAAGTTGAGTGAGGTGCTTGATTTTCCGGATGAGGTCAAGCAAGATACACTATTATTCAAGGAGGGGCGCTTCCAGGTGGATATGGGGGCCGACGGACAACCGCTGATCATAGAGATCACGGTCAGTCCGTTGCATCAAGATGGTGCAGGGCAGGGATTGATTGCAGTCTTGCAGGATGTGACGGAACGGGAGCAACTGGAGCGGGACCGCAAAGCGTTCGTGGCCAATGTCTCCCACGAATTGCGCACACCGCTGACAACCATGAAAAGCTATGTAGAAACCTTAACCAGCGGTGCAGTGGATGATCCTGATGTAGCCAAGCGCTTCTTAAACGTCATTGCCAATGAGACAGAGCGGATGATCCGGCTGGTGAATGATCTTTTGCAACTATCCAAACTGGATAGCAAGCGCTTTCGCCTGCGTTTGAAAAAGCTGGATCTGGGCATCCTGGTCGAAGAGGTGATCCAACGCTTTTCTTTTCAGCTCAAAGAGCGTTCTTTAACAGTACGCCTGGACATTGATCCTGATTTGCCTTCCATAGAAGGGGATCAAGATATGCTGACACAGGTGCTGGATAATATCTTGTCCAATGCCATTAAATACTCTTTGGCTGGCGGCGAGATTGCCGTTTTAGCCCGGCAGGAAGGGGAACAGGTGAAACTGGTGATTAAAGACCAGGGTGTGGGTATTCCCAAGCAGGAGTTAAAGCATATCTTCAAACGCTTTTACCGGGTAGACAAGGCCCGCTCCCGGGACAAAGGTGGTGTAGGATTAGGGTTGTCTATTACCAGGGAAATGGTTCTCGCTCATCAAGGCAGCATCGAGATTGACAGTGATGTGGGGGAAGGGACGGCGGTCACCATCCGCTTGCCACTTCAATTAAGCGTGCGGGAGGGGACATCATGACCGTACGGGTAAGCGAACAGGTAAAAAATGTGCTGCTGGCCCTGCTTGTTTTACTCAGCTTATTTTTATCCTGGCAATTATGGACCTACCAGCCCCGCTATGATTATCTTCCCCCGGCCAAGTTTGACGAGCCTGAGGGTTTGGCGGACAGGAGGGAGTTTCATGAACTGATCAAACCCCATATGATTGTTCATCATCTGGGGGAAGAACAATATACCGTCTCATATCCCGATACCTTCTCTTATAACGTCATACAGAGAAAAATGAAAGAATGGGAACTTCAACCCATCCGTCTCCTTGAGCGTGAGCGGTATGCCGACTGGCAGGAGCTCTTTTATCAGGAACAGGGCATTGAGCTTGTGTTTTGGAATGGTATCCCTTTGCAAGTACTGGGTGGCATGTTTAAGGTGAACCTTGAAGAGTGGCTTGACCACATGGATCAGAACCAGTTGCCCCGGATCAACCGGGTATGGCTCCATCACGATCCTCATTTGGAAAACGAGGTCTCTGTTTTATTTTTCTCAGAAGAGGACCAATTGCTACTTCGGAGCCGGACATCTAACATCAGTATCCGGGATCTGGGGGATTATATTGCCTTGGGAAAGACAGGCCCTGTTCATGAAGCTTATGTGGTCAAAGAAGAGGATCAACCCGTTCATACGGTGCATTATCTCAGTGCTGATCCAGTCTCTGTTGCGGAACGGGTTTACCATTATCAGCGCATCCCTGTTTACCATATGGTCTCTTATTTGTTTGTGGATCCGACCCTGGTGCGCCGCATAGAAGAAAGAGGGGACAGTATTCTCTATATTCACGGGCCCCGGGGGCTGCAAGTGAACAAAGCCTATACGCAGATGACCTATTTCCATCCCCCTTTGGAGGCTGAAACAAGAGGCGTAAGCAGCAGTGTGGTGGATGTGGGTCGGGGAATTCAGTTTGTCAATCAGCATAAAGGCTGGGATAAACCTTATGTGTTTGACAGTATCACTGAGATGCATTCTGAGCGGCTTGTACAAGTTTACTTCCGGGAATATGTTGAGCACTATCCTGTCTTTGGCCTTGAACAGGAGGACACGTTGTATACGCTTCGGGTCGATATCCAAATGGACCGGGTCGTGGGTTATGTCCGTTCCCTGCTGGAGCGGGGAGAAGCGGCCAACCAGCGGCAGTTGCAGTTGCCGTCTGGCGTTGAATTACTGACGGCTTTGGAAGCACAAGGTATTGACCTTGCCGAGATCAGCACGATTCGCATTGGATACAAGAGTGAACAAGATACGATGTTTTTAACTTATGAGCCTTACTGGGTGGTTGATTTTAAACAGGGGAAGCGCTGGTTTATCCAGAACGTGCAGGATGTCAGGAGGCATTTGGAATGAATTGGGCCAATACCAAGTCCATTTTAATCGTGGTATTTCTATGTCTTAATCTTTTTTTAGGCTGGCAATTATGGCAGAAACATACCCACCATCCTGAACTGGCTTATATTTATGAAAGCTCTCTAGATGAGCTGTTGATCCTGCACCAGATCACGTTAGACACGGAACTGGATATGGAACAGCCGCACATGGCCCAACTGGAAGTCCGCTCATTTGCCGGCAAGCCGCTCGATGTGCCTGCTAAACAGGAACAAAATATTCACATTAAAGACCATGTCATTATTTCTACCCTTTCTTCCCCTTATACATTAGAGGGGGGATTTGACCCTGATGTGTTTAAAGAGTTGTTTCTTAAGACGTATGTTTATCAAGGGGAAGATTACCACTTTAGTAATAAGACCGATGACGAAATCAGCTATATTCAATATTACGGCCAATTTCCCTTGTTTATCGGCAGCCTCACCATTTTTATAGATGAGCATGAGGCGGTAACCGGCTACAGGCAAGTCTATTTCCAAGTGGTCAGTGAAGGGGAAAAACAACCGATTATTTCGTCCTATACCAGTATAAGAACGTTGCTTGACCAGCAAATTCTTCCTCCTCTGGCCGTGATACGTGATGTCACTTTAGGTTATTACGGCCAAGTCTATGATGCGGAAAATCAAATATTAACCCCAACCTGGCAGATTGTGTTTGAAGACAGGGACCAGCTTAAAATAACATATGTCAATGCTTATACCGGTGCCGTCGAGTTAGATCCAAACAAAGTGGGATGAGGTGAGCAAAGTGACACTACACTATTCTGTCTTAGCCAGCGGGAGTTCAGGTAATGCCATTTATATCAAAACGGAAAAAACGCGCCTGCTGGTTGACGCAGGATTATCGGGCAAGAAATTGGAGCAACTGTTTGCAGAAATCGGAGAAAACCCTGGAGGGCTGAATGCCATTTTGATCACGCATGAGCATTCCGACCATATCAAGGGTTTGGGGGTCATGGCCCGCCGTTATGCTGTACCGGTTTATGCCAACGCTAAAACGTGGTTTGAATTGGATAGGTTGTGTGGAAAAATAGATGTGGAGCAAAAATTTCACTTTGAACGGGGACAAACTTTAACGTTAGGAGATATTGACATTGAATCGTATGGCATTTCCCATGATGCCGTGGAACCCATGGCCTTCTGTTTTTTCCACGGGGGAAAAAAGCTCAGTATTGCCACTGATCTTGGTTATGTCAGCGAAAAAATTAAAGGTACTTTGCGAGATTCACAGGTGCTTATTTTTGAAGCCAATCATGATGTCGAGATGCTGAGGATGAGCCGTTATCCATGGAACATCAAACGGAGAATTTTAAGTGATGTGGGTCACCTGTCCAATGAGGCCAGCGGGGAAGCCTTGGCTGACATAATCACCGACGCTACACAAAAAGTGTATCTGGCTCATCTTAGTCAAGATAACAACTTGCGGGACTTGGCCCGGATGACCGTAGAGCAAATACTGAGGGAGGAAGATGTGCCCGTTAATCAACAGGTGACATTGCATGATACATATCCTGATCGCCCTACGAAACTGGTGGCTGTTTAAACCGCTGAGGTGCAGGGCGTTCGTGCCGGGGCCATGATCTATTTAACACAAGGCATAGGCAAAAAAACAGCATCCGCACAAAACAATTGTTAAAGAATCTTCATCGTTAGGAAATTGAGCCTTTACCCAAAATCGTTATAATTATATAGTAGGGGAGATATATTCCCGATCTATCACTCAGTGAAGGCAGGTGCTTATCATGGGTTTTTACGATGAAGGTTTTAACCGTACCCCGCAAAACCGTCAGCCAAAAGTATGGCTGATATCACTGGTTTCTGCGGTGGTTGGCGGGCTGATCGTACTGATTATGCTTCCGTTTTTAGCGAATGTAGGATTAGTTCCCGGCAGCCTGGACAATGAAGTGGCGGGCTCCCCTGAAACAGCGGTGGACTCAACACCGGCGCAGTATCAACGCACGTCTGTGGAGGTGACTTCAGACATTACTGAGGTCGTGGAAAAAGTATCCGATGCGATCGTGGGCGTGGTCAATATTCAGCAAACCGCTGACTTTTTCCAGCAGGATATTAGAAATGTAGAACGAGGCACCGGTTCTGGCGTGATCTTTGAAAAGAAAGATGGTCAAGCTTATATCGTCACCAACTTCCATGTGATCCAGGGTGCCAAAGAAGTCGAGATTTCCCTGGCCAATGGTGAACGTGTACCAGCTGAACTGGTGGGAGCCGACCCATTAACCGATCTGGCTGTTTTGTCCATTGACGGCCAGCATGTGGATACGGTCGCTGAGTTTGGTGATTCAGATGCCATCCGTACCGGAGAGCCGGCCATTGCCATCGGCAACCCGCTCGGTCTTGATTTTTCCCGGACGGTGACGATGGGCATCATCAGTGCCAAAGAGCGCTCCATTGAGGTGCAAAACGGCTGGGAGTTAAATGTTATCCAAACGGATGCAGCCATCAATCCTGGTAACAGCGGTGGCGCACTGGTTAACATTGCCGGGCAGGTCATTGGCATCAACAGCTTGAAAATTGCCGAGTATGGCATGCAGTCCGGTATGCTTGGTGCTTCGGGTACACCGGTGGAAGGCATGGGCTTTGCCATCCCCGTCAATGACGCGATTCCGGTGATTGAAGACCTGATGGCCCACGGGAAAGTGTTGCGCCCGCAAATGGGGATTGAGCTTATTGACTTGGCCAGCATTGACAGCTATCATTGGCATGAAACCCTGAAGCTGCCCCGTGACGTGACGCAAGGTGTTGTGATCAGAGCCGTGCGCCCCATGTCTGCCGCTGACAAGGCAGGATTAAAGGAGCGCGACGTGATTGTGGCCATCAACGGGGAAGAGATCGCCAACGGGATTGAGTTGCGCAAGTATCTGTATAACAAGACCAAAATTGGCCAGACGATTGAAGTGAAGTTTTACCGAGATGGCCTGCCTATGACAGTTGATTTAACCCTGGAACAAGCGGAGGCAATCGAACAGTAACCAGGCTGCATGTTTGGGAACAATAACCATAATAGACTCGTCTTTGAGGCAACCAGCTCTCTGGTTGCCTCTTTCAATCATCATAATTGCCTAAAAAGTTATACACAGACTGTGGTCAACATGTGGATAACTATACTATTTAAAAGCTCAATATGTTGTGAGAAAGGATGTTCGCCATGCACATCACGGTGCTCAGTGTGGGCAAGATCAAGGAAAAATATTTAAAACAAGGGATTGCCGAATTTGAAAAACGTTTACAAGCGTATTGCAAGTTGAAACTGATTGAGGTGAACGATGAACAAGCGCCGGAACATCTCAGTGAGGAACAGCTGTGCCAGGTGAAAGAGAAGGAAGGAGAGCGGTTGTTAAACCATATTAAACCGGATCACTATGTGATTGCCCTGGCCATAACAGGTGTGCAGTGGTCCTCAGAGCAATTAGCCAGGGAACTGGAGCAGCTGGCCATCTATGGCAGAAGCCAAATTGTCTTTGTCATCGGTGGATCCAACGGTTTGGCAGATGATGTGCTGAAGCGGGCCAATGTGCAGCTGTCCTTTTCCAAGATGACCTTTCCCCATCAGCTGATGAAGCTGATCCTAATGGAGCAGATCTACCGGGCGTTTAAAATTATGAAGGGTGAACCCTATCACAAGTGATGAACAATGACAGCAACAAATATTTGTTTGGCGATGCCCCCCACACCTGATGGACAAAAAGTGAATATACATAAATATGATACTTCAAGGGTGGTTGTGGAGGGTTAGCAATTGATAAACCACAATCTCATTGAAACTGGCAGCTGGGTAGATGCAATTGGACAGATCACTTCAGCTGTTGGCGCAACTCAACAGATCACAAATTCAGAGGATTTTTATCAAGGGCTCATTGTCATTGGCGACGGATTGCAGTCAGTTGGCAATGCTTTACAAGGATTGGGAGAAACGGACCCGCTAGGCGCAAAGGGCGACTGGATACAAGTTGTAGGGGCCGGGACGGCTTCAGTAGGTGCTGCATTGCAATTAGATAGGGATAATGCGGAAGGTATGCGTTTGGGGATACTCGGCAACTCTCTGCAAGCACTGGGAGCTGCCCTATCTTCTGTTGCAGAGGAAGATCACATCCTCGTGATTGCAAGTAAGTTACAATCTGTTGGCGCGGTATTAAACGCAATTGGGACAGTAAAACAATTATATGGATTGAAAAAAAAGGATTAACATTATCAGCTATTGGCAGCTGGATACAAGCTACCGGTGGTACATTGCAGACGATAGTGGTAACGAATGATTTAAAAAGGAAAAGAAAAAAGATCTGATTAAGTCTTTTTTCCTTTCGGGTTCTGTTAGAAAGAAGCAGCCTCCCATTTTTGAATTTGAAGGTGACCATGCATAAAACTGATGCATAGCGTATATTAGACTGACACGGGAGGGTGATCAAAAAAACATGATGCATCCTGATACTGAACTTCGATATGTAAGTGAAGAGGTAGGTGTCGGTGTATTTGCTACAAAATTTATCCCCAAAGGAACGATCGTTTGGATTGAGGATGATTTGGACATCATCCTTGATGAGGATGAGGTAGAATCTCTCGATGAACTTCGGCGGGAAATGGTCTATAAATACTCTTATCAAAATAACGACGGCCAATATATCCTTAATTGGGATCACTCAAGGTACATGAATCACAGTTTTCATCCCAATTGTATCGATACGGCATATGGCTTTGCCTTAGCTGCAAGAGACATTAACCCTGGTGAAGAATTAACCTGTGATTATGGCATGCTTGGTGAAGATGAAGATTTTGAATGTGTGCCTGAAGAAGGGACGTCCCGGACAAGAGTGAAAGCAGATGATTATTTGCATTATTATCAGGAATGGGATGAAATGGCCAGGGAGGCGTTTAAATATTTCAACAAAGTCGAACAACCGCTTAAGCATTTGATTAAAGAGGAATTTGTCGACAAAGTCAATGCGGTTGCTAGTGGACGTGAACCATTAGACTCCATTCTCACTACTTTTGAAGATGAGTCCGACGAGTCTGATCAGTCTGACCAGGACTTTTCTCTTTCAGAGAAGTTGAACATATTGGATAAACAGAAGCTAACCATTAGTATTCTTGGTAGCGCCGGAGGAGTGGCTAAATCCACCCTAGCCATATTAGATAAATCATTTCAAGATGTCAATGATCCCATCCATCCGTTTATCCGTTGCTGTAACATTCATTTAATCGATAAGAAACAAAAGAGCATGGAATATTATGATCCATTAATTCCTCATTTAAAACATGCGGTCACATTACATCAGTTTGATTTGAAAAATTTGAGAAGATTCCGTCAACATTTACTGGATACGAATACAACGCTAGTCATCGATGTTTCTGGAGCAGACACGATCGAAATGCTTCAGTGCTGCCATGAATTGGGGATACAGTATATCAATACCGCACTGGAAAATACAATGGTAGACGAAACCGAAGAGCTTGAAGGATTTGCGTGCTTGGAACGATTCCGTATTTTCGAAAAAAACCGAGAACGGTTCACAAATATAAAAGCGATCATCGGCTCTGGAATGAATCCAGGTATCGTGCAGTGGATGGCTGTGGAAATGATGAAGCAAGCTCCCGGCGAAAAACCGCTCGGGTGTTATATTGTTGAGCATGATACTTCATTTTATGCCGACCGTTCACTGATTCAGCCCAAAACGATTTATTCCTCATGGTCCCCTGAAGGTTTCTTGGATGAAGCTGTATCGGGCTATCCTATGTTCATGAAACAAAAGATGCCTGTTTTTCTATATCATGACGTTTATGAACTGGAGTTTAAAGTATCGCTCGGAAACAAACAGTTTTTCGGATGTTTGATGCCTCATGAAGAGGTGATTTCATTAGGAAAAGCTTTTGATATGGAAACAGGCTTTATTTATCGGGTGAGTGATTATACGACCGATTTGATCCGTGCCAATCTGGACGATACTGACGATCTTTGGTATTGGAAACACAAGGTCTTGGACCCTGCGGATGCCGAGCTGGTTGGAGAAGATTTGGTAGGTGTGCTGCTCGTTTATAAAGATAAGGAACGATACATGTACAACGTGATGAACAATAAAACCATATTTGCTCAGTACAAAACAAACGCAACTTATTTCCAGGTTGCCTGCGGCGTCTATGGCGCTCTAGCCGCACTGCTGCTGGATGACATTCCTAACGGTGTTTATTTTGTTGATGAATTGCTGCTGCAAACCGATACCGGCTATGGCAAATACCTTACTTATTATATGAAAGACTTTATTACGGGTGAAAATAACAGTTCTGAAGGACTTTTATTAGATAGAGTTAAAAAATGGAGCGGCGAATGACAGGATGAAGGATAACCATCAAAAAGGAGCCTGAGACACAAGGCTCCTTTTGCTCACTCATTATCTTTGCCCATATGGAAAATAAAGGCCAGCTAAAATGACAAATCCATCATTCACGTTTCTCTCTCGTTCCATCTCCCTGTTTCAAGCAGTGGCTGCAACGTTTCCACTGATGAAGGCGGGCTGAATAAATAACCTTGGGCAGCATCACATTTGATGCTTTCCAGGCACTTCCATTGTTCCTCTTTTTCCACCCCCTCAGCCACAACATTCATGTTAAGACTATGGGCAATGGAGATGACAGCGGTTGTAATCACATGGCCGTAGTGATGATCAGGCAAATCATGAATAAATGATTTATCAATTTTTAACGTATCGACGTCAAACCGTTTTAAATAGCTCAGGGAAGAATAGCCTGTTCCGAAATCATCGATGGATATGCGCACGCCAAGCGCTTTAATTTGTGTTAGATTTTCAATAACAGTTTGTTCATTTTGCATGATGGTGCTTTCTGTCACTTCCAATTCCAGAAATTGTGGCTCCAGTCCGCTTTCATCCAGAATGCTTTTAATGTGCTGATGGAAATCTCTTTCCTGGAGCTGTTTCATGGAAATGTTTACGGACATGCGGATGGGACGGAAGCCTTCTTCTTGCCAGCGTTTGCTTTGCAGGCAGGCTTTCCGTAAAACCCAACGGCCGATGGAATGGATTAACCCTGTTTCCTCAGCAAGGGGGATGAAAATGCCTGGTGAAATAAAACCGTATTCAGGATGATGCCAACGAAGCAGGGCTTCCATACCACTGACCTCACCGGACACCAGGTCGATAATCGGTTGGTAGTAAAGCGAAAGCTGTCCCCGCTCAATGGCGTGATGCAGGTCATTTTCCAACAATGCAGGTTGCAGGGCGTGATCCTCCATCTCTTTGGCAAAGATGCAGCACGTGTTTTTCCCTGCCCGTTTCGCTTCATACATCGCCATATCTGCCCGTTTGATTAATTCATCTGCTGTGGCACCGTCTTGGGGAACAAAGACCAGGCCAATGCTGGCCGTGATACGCAGTTCGTATGAGCGGATGTTAAACGGTGTTTGCATGTTCTCTAAAATATCTTTGGCCACTGTGACGGCTTCGTCCTGATTGGCAATCTTGGGCAGTAAAATGATAAATTCGTCGCCCCCAAGGCGGGAAACGGTAGCCGTATCGGACACAGCAGTGAGCAGACGGCCAGCAACTTCACGCAGCAGTTCGTCTCCTATATCGTGACCCAGTGAATCGTTAATCACTTTAAAGCGGTCCAGATCAAGGTATAAAAGGGCCGACATATGCCTGTCCCGTTTGGCCGCGGATAGGGTTTGGTTCAGCCGTTCTTGCAACAGGTGGCGGTTGGGTAAGTGGGTTAGGGCATCGTAATGGGCCAGTTGATGCACTTGTTCTTCATATAATTTGCGGTCTGTGATATCCTTAGCAATGCAAAACACGCCGGTCACGTTTTCATTTACAACAATTGGGACAGAGGTGATGTTTAAATGAATCCGCTCCCCTTGTTTATTCTGAAAACACATCTCAAAGTTTTGGGGGCTGCCGTTAAGCGTTTCCCTAAACGCTTTTAAGGTTTTGCCCAAATCCTCCATGACAACAAGGAGTGTAAAAGACATGTTCAACAATTCTTTGCGCGAATATCCGGACAGGGCGATAGCTGCTTTGTTGGCTGTTAAAAAGTGCCCGTTCACATCAAGGGTAAAGACAGCGTCCGTATTATATTTAAACAGAGACTTATAGCGCTGCTCGCTCTCCTCAAGTTTCCTTTTTGTCCGTTCGTGCCCCAGGGCCAAACTGGCCAGGGAGGAGAAGGTATCAATCAGTTTTAATTCCTCATGAGTGGGTGTTGCAGGGGTACGGTGATAGATGGCAAATGTGCCCAATACTTTGTTTCGAGCATCCACAATGGGTATAGACCAGCAGGAAGCAAGACCATGCTCTAAGGCTATATGTTTAAAATCTGCCCATAACGGGTCAGTGGCAATATCCTCCACGATAACCAATTTATTATGGTAGGCGGCAGTCCCGCACGACCCTGCACAGGACCCGATGTGTATCCCATTGATTGCTTTGGTAAATTCTTGAGGAAGACTGGGGGCAGCGCCGTGAAATAATTGATTGCCTTTGAGCAGCAAGATGGAACAGATGATACCGGGATTAATCCGTTCGGCAGTTAAGGCAAGTTCAGTTAAGATATCATTCAGGGGGTCATCGTTGGCCATCATGTCCAATATGCGTTGTTGCCCCGTTAACAACAGTTCAGCTCTTTTTTGTTCGGAAATGTCTCCGTTGCAATAGATAGAATACTTTGACAACTCAGGCCGGTGTCTCAATATGCTCACCTCAATTCTTGATTGTTTACTGTTATATGACCATACAAGCACCAGATTATAGCAATAGCATACTATATACTGAACTGGAAGACAAACCTAACCCCTCCATTACTGATGTATAATACATAACATGGCCCAGGTCGAAGGGGCTGGATCAAAAACAGCTAGTGCAGCCTTTACTTTACAATGAAAGACACCTCTTTCCGAAACGTATCGGGAGAGGTGTCTAGCGATACAATATGTTGATTAGCATTAGGAAAGAGTGGAATATATTTTAGACAGCGCTTCTTCCACCGGAACGTACGTGTAGCCAAGGTCTCGGGCCACCGCTTCATAGGTGATGGAACCGCCAGCTACATTGACACCTTTTTTCAGGGATGGATTATCCAGAACAGCCTGCTTGACACCTTTGTTGGCCATTTGCAAGGCATAAGGCACAGTCACATTGGTTAAGGCAATGGTAGACGTTCTGGGCACTGCTCCAGGCATGTTGGCCACAGCATAATGAACGACACCGTGTTTGACAAAAATGGGATCATCGTGAGTGGTGATGCGATCCACCGTCTCAAAGATACCACCTTGGTCTACAGCCACATCGACCACAACCGACCCTGCTTCCATGGAACGGATCATTTCTTCAGTCACCAGTTTTGGCGCCTTGGCCCCTGGAATCAGCACGGCACCAATCACCAGATCCGAGTCTTGCACCGCTTCCGCAATGTTGTAGGGGTTGGACATTAGCGTATTGATGCTGGAGCCAAAAATGTCATCCAATTGGCGCAAACGTTCAGCGTTCAAGTCGATAATCGTGACGTCAGCTCCCAAGCCGACGGCAATTTTGGCCGCGTTGGTTCCGACAACACCGCCGCCGATGATGGTCACTTTACCCCGTTTAACGCCCGGTACACCACCCAAGAGAACACCTTTACCGCCTTTTGGTTTTTCCAGAAACTGAGCACCAATTTGGACTGCCATCCGTCCGGCTACTTCACTCATGGGTGTCAACAATGGCAGGGTACGATTCACTTCTACTGTTTCATAAGCCACGGCAATAACGCCTTTCTCTGTTAATGCTTTGGCCAGAGAAGGTTCAGCTGCCAAGTGAAGATAGGTGAACAGTACCAGCCCCTCACGGAAATAATCATATTCGGAAGGGAGCGGCTCTTTTACCTTCATGATCATCTCAGCCCGTCCCCATACTTCAGCAGCATCTTCAATAATCGTGGCGCCGGCCTGGGTATAAGCCTCATCACTGAAACCGCTTCCAACCCCGGCCCCTGATTGAATGATTACATTGTGTCCTGCATTGACAAAGGACATAACTCCAGCCGGTGTCAAGGCCACGCGATTTTCATTATTCTTGATTTCTTTCGGTACCCCAATAATCATGTTCATCCCTCCATGATAAAGTTTTGATTGGGCAGCTGACGGATTGACCTAACCTTAATGCCTCCGAACCAAAAAGTCCTCTTTAAGTCAAAGTATAGAGGGATTGGTCTGTTTTTTCTTCGTGTAGAACAGAGAAAATAAAAAAGACCTTTTGTAGAAACCTACAAATGGCCTTTCTCATTGTATCGATTGATTTTAAGATCAATATACAACATCATTTTTTGGTTGGGGTCCCTAAGATTAATCTCACCTATTTCAGCGATGCGTTTGAGCCGGTAGTTTAAAGTATTGACATGGATATGCAGTGCTTTAGCCGTTTCGTTCAAATTGTTATCTTTGTTAAGGTAAACATTCAGTGTTTTTACCAAATTACTGTTATGTTGTTGGTCATATTCATAAAGTTTTTGCAAGGCGTGATTGACTGAACCGTCTCTCCGTCGTTTTTCGGCAATCACATCCAGGAACTGAAAGATGCCTAAATCCTGATACGTATAAATGTTCCGAGTTTCTTCGGCAAACTTATTTTTCATGTTCAGTACAAACAGCGCTTCTTTATAGCTTTTTTCAACAGCTGGCAATTGGCGCTGGATGGATCCGCAGGCACCTGTCATGGAGGACACGCCGAAACGCTCTTTCATAAGGGCAGTACAGGAGGGGATAAACTGCCGGAAATCTTTATAGGGTGATTGGATAGAATGAGGGGCCGCCAGCAGGATAAACTGCTGTCCGTCTGTGGTATTTAACACCGGCTTGATCCCCTGAGATGTTTTTAAAATATAGCTCATCTGATTCTCCAGCTTGACATCCACATCCTGGGCAAACTGAAAAACAATCACGGTGGCCAGAGAAGGAAAAGTGATGTCCAGCTCGGCAAACTTTTCCTTGATCTCATTCTCTGTACCAGCATGTCCGGTTAGCAGCTGCCATAGCAACTCCTGATGGCCTGCTTCCCGTTTATGTTTGCGGGCGTGCCGTTTCAGCAGCAGATTTTTGGCCGCTTCGGCTGCTTGCTTCAATAGAACCAATTTGTCATCATCAAGGGTTTGGTCCGTCTCCAGTGCCCAGATGTATCCCAGGACCTGTTCATTGTGGCGGATGGAAATCGCCACTCTGTTATCCAGACCAATATTGCTGATCCTCTCCACCCGGAGCGGTTCGCTGCTAGCCATCAGCGCAGGGATAACGCCGTTTTTCCACAAGCTGTTAATCACTTTTTCAGGTACCCGTCTGCCCATAATGGTGGCCGTCCGTGCCGGATCTGTCCGGTCGTCATGGGTGCTGTAAGCAAGCAGTCTGTGGTTGGCATCTTCTAAGGTGATGGGACAGGACAGCACATCACTAATGCAATCCACCAAGCTTTCCAGATCTCCATATATCCCTTTGAAAGGATTGTGGTCCGGTGTGGCGCCCTTCATGTCCAACCCCCTTAGACAAAATAAACGAATCATGTCCGCTGTTCTCCGCTGTTCGGCAACTTACCAAATTCATCGCATCAGATGTGTTACTTTTATTTAAACTTAAAACAAGGGCGAAGATCAAGGTTATAAATTCCAATGCCCCTCATTTGCTTCAAACCTGTGATATACTATAGACTGGTTATGAGTTTTGCAGCGCAACCGACAATATGATGAAGATACAGAAAAAAATTGAAAGGTGGACAGGATATATGTCTAAACAACAAGTGGGTGTGATCGGCTTAGCTGTCATGGGCAAAAATTTGGCCCTCAATATGGAGAGTAAAGGCTATAGCGTCTCCGTATATAACCGTTCACCGGAAAAAACCACAGCGTTTCTGGAGGAAGCCAAAGGTAAAAATGTCGTTGGTACATACAGTATTGAGGAATTTGTTGCATCACTGGAAAAACCGAGGAAAATCATGTTAATGGTCAAAGCGGGAGAAGCCACGGACGCGACTATTGAACAGCTCCTGCCTTACCTTTCTCCAGGTGATATTCTCATTGACGGCGGAAATGCTTTTTTTGAAGATACCATCCGGCGATACAAGGCCTTGCGGGAGAAAGGCATTCACTTCATCGGGGCCGGTGTGTCCGGCGGTGAAGAGGGGGCTTTAAAAGGACCGGCCATCATGCCCGGCGGGGACAGGGAGGCCCACCAACTTGTTGCCCCTGTTTTTGAAGCCATTGCCGCCAAAGTGAATGGTGAGCCGTGCACCACCTATATTGGTCCGGATGGAGCCGGACATTATGTGAAAATGGTGCATAACGGCATAGAGTACGGTGATATGCAGCTGATCGCTGAAGCATACCATCTGCTCAAGGAAGTGGCGGGTCTCAATACGCAGGAGCTGCATGAGACGTTTAGCGAGTGGAATAAGGGAGAGTTGGACAGTTATTTGATTGAAATTACCGCCGATATTTTTACCAAGCAAGATCCTGAAACCGGGAACCCCATGGTGGATGTCATTTTGGATACGGCTGGGCAAAAAGGAACCGGGAAATGGACCAGTCAAAGCGCCCTGGATTTGGGGGTTCCGTTATCCATCATCACCCAGTCTGTCTTCTCCCGCTTCCTGTCAGCGCTGAAAGAAGAGCGGGTTCAAGCAAGCCAAGTGATTAGAGGCCCCCAACCTAAACAATATGACGGAAATAAGGAAGCGTTGATTGAATCGATCCGCCAAGCTTTGTATGCCAGTAAAATTTGTTCCTATGCCCAGGGGTTTGCTCAAATGCGAGCTGCATCCGAAGCCTATGATTGGAACTTGGATTACGGAGATATCGCTATGATTTTCAGAGGAGGTTGCATTATCCGGGCCCGTTTCTTGCATAACATTAAGGAAGCTTTTGACCGTGACCCGGACCTCCCCAACCTGTTGCTGGACCCCTACTTTAAGGATGCAGTGGAGCGCTATCAGGAGGCGTGGCGGAACGTTGTCTCCACCGCGGTCCGTTACGGCATTCCGGTGCCGGCTTTTTCCAGTGCCCTGGCCTATTTTGACAGTTACCGCACGGAGCGTCTGCCTGCTAACTTGCTGCAAGCCCAGCGGGATTACTTTGGGGCTCATACCTTCCAGCGTGTGGATAAACCGGGCAGCTTCCATTTTGATTGGATGAAAAAACAGAAATAGTAGAGAGGGCCGGATAAGGGGGATTTCATATGAAAATGCGCGTCTCTGCCGTTCAATATCATTTGCGTACGATTCACGATTTTCGTGAGTTTGCTGAACAAGTAACCCATTACGTAAAAACAGCAGTTGAATATGAAGCCGAATTTGTATTGTTTCCTGAGTTTTTCACCACCCAATTAATGTCGATCCGGGATAAAGAGCACCCGCAGGGCTATTCCATACAAGAACTGGCCCTGTTTACGGACGATTACCTGGAGTTGTTCACCTCACTGGCCAAAGAACATGGCTTGTATATTGTTGGCGGCACTCATGTGGTTGAAAAAGAAGGTAAGTTGTATAATACGGCTCACCTGTTTGATCCGGACGGCAGTGTGGCCACGCAGCCCAAGCTGCATATGACGCCAACAGAAGAAGAGGATTGGAAATTAACCCCTGGTGATGATGTGCAGGTGTTCGATACAGAGAAAGGGGTTGTCGCCCTCTTGATCTGTTATGATATTGAATTTCCCGAAGTGGTCAGAATGGTAAGGGCAAAGGGAGCCAATGTGATCTTTTGTCCCTCCTGTACTGATGACCAGCACGGTTTTTACCGGGTGCGCTATACCGCACACGCCCGCGCGGTGGAAAATCAGGTCTACGTGGTAAACACCGGCACGGTGGGTGCGCTGCCTACAGTGGACTTTATGCGGGCCAATTATGGTCAGGCAGCAATGATCACGCCTAACGACATTCCCTTCCCGCCAAGAGGCATTCTCATGGAGGGAGAGGTCAATCAAGATATGGTGATTACCGCCGATCTTGACCTGGAACTGCTGGACAAAGTCCGCAACAATGGCGCGGTCCGCACCTGGCGTGACCGCCGGACCGATTTATATCCCGATTGGACTTAAGGGGGGATGTGGGCAATGTATAAAAAGCTTTATCTTCCCTATCATGGGAAAAACGCCCGGGTGGTTATCCGCAACTATACTGAGCAGGATTTTGCGGAACTGATCCGCATTCAACAGGAAAGTTTTCCGCCTCCTTTTCCTTCTGAGCTGTGGTGGAATGTACAGCAACTAAATAATCATGTGACCATTTTTCCTGAGGGAGCCTTATGTGTGGAAGTGGAAGGAACACTAGCCGGATCAATGACAGGGCTCATTGTCCACTTTGATCGCCATCACCCTGCCCACACCTGGGAAGAGATAACGGATAACGGCTACATCACCAATCACAACCCCCAAGGCAACACCCTGTATGTGGTCGATATTTGTGTCCGGCCGGGATACCGTGGCCTTGATCTGGGCAAATGGCTCATGCAATCCATGTATGAAGTGGTGGTGTACAAAGGGTTGGAGCGGCTGTTAGGCGGTGGCCGCATGCCCGGCTATCACAAACATGCCTCTCACTTATCAGCTGATCAATACCTGCACAAAGTTGTGAACGGCGAGCTGAAGGACCCGGTGATCAGCTTTCTGCTCCGTTGTGGACGCACACCTTTGGGGGTCGTGCCCAATTATTTGGAGGATGAAGAGTCACACAACTATGCGGCTCTGATGGAATGGCGCAATCCCTTTTTGCAAAACGGAACATAAGCATAAAGCTGTTAATAAAGTACCTTAGCTTGCAGACGACAAAGCATCAGGATCCAAGGGCTGCAAGCTTTTTTGTTTTATATATGGTTTAATGATATGCTTCCAAAAGCTTATTTTCACTGGCATGGGACAACCACCGTTGCAGGATTTGTTGATATTCATAAGATGAGATATCAACGAGAAAGGAGGTTGGACCATGTCAATGCTTTCCATTATTCGCTTTATTCTCGGATTTGGGTACAAGCTGGACCGCTCCCTGCGCAAGGTACTGCTCAAACCTTATCGTACCTTGCGCTGGATTCCTTGTTTATTGTACCCTCTGCTGGAGAAGATACTGAAGAAGACGGTTTCCCTTCCGGTGATTATTCAGTTTGACGAACAAAGTTTTCAAACCATGGATACGGTTATGGGTATAACCAGGCAATATTGGCGTTGCCGGATCAAGCACCGTTATCCTGCGGTAGGGTGCTGTTCAGCTGACTTAAATGTTGAAGCGATCGAAAAGCTGGTCACTGACTGTCCACAAGTGAAAAAAATCTTTTTTGACCGGGAAGTTCGTGCGCTCCTGGATGTGGCTTCTCCTGCCATCTTGGCCCATCGCGTGCATCGCCAAGGATTGACCGGAAAAGGAGTGACGATCGCCGTTATTGATACGGGGATTTATCCTCATCCTGATTTAATCAATCCAGAGAACCGGCTTGTTGCCTTTAAAGATTTTGTCAACCAGCGCACTGAACCTTATGATGACCATGGCCACGGGACTCATTGTGCCGGAGATGCTGTGTCCAATGGCTACAGTTCAAATGGCACATATACGGGTCCTGCGCCGGAAGCACAAGTGGTGGGTGTTAAAGTGCTAAATGGAATGGGGAGCGGCAACTTGTCCACGGTTATGGCCGGGGTACAGTGGTGTATCGATCATAAAGAACAATATGGTATTGATATCATTTCAATGTCCCTGGGCAGCACGGCCACCCAGCCGGCCAAAGATGATCCACTGGTGCAAATAGTAGAAAAAGCTTGGCGAGCCGGCATCGTTGTCTGTGCGGCAGCGGGAAATGAAGGGCCGGAAGAAGGTACCATTGCCAGTCCGGGAATCAGCCCGCTGATTATCACCGTGGGTGCGATGGATGATAAGGGAACAGTGACCCGTGAAGATGATGAGGTGGCACCGTTTTCCAGCCGGGGCCCCACCGTGGATCAAAAAGGAAAACCCGATCTTTTGGCTCCAGGTGTAAATATTATTTCCTGGCGCGCACCAGGTTCCTTTTTGGATAAAGCATCTAAATCCGGGTGGGTGGGAGAGTATTATATGACTATGTCGGGCACATCTATGGCCACCCCCATTTGTGCCGGTGTGGCTGCGCTTATCCTAGAGCAACATCCCGGTCTGAGTCCGGACGAGGTGAAACGCAGGATGCTGGAGACTGCACAAGATTGGGACTTGCCACCCCAGGTGCAAGGAAAAGGGTATGTGGACGCTGAGCAGGCAATAAGCATATAACGAGATGTAGACAGCGGGAAAACAGAACAAATGTTTTCTCGCCTTTTGTTTTTAATCCGGACTTATCTATAACTGTCATGGCTGGTTTTTTGAAAAAGAAAGCCCTTGTCATGCATGAGTGGCTGTCAAAAGGGAAAAATCTTTTAAAGAGCTATCATGCTGACAGGAGGGACCTTATGGTCTATCTTTTATTTGCTATTTCCGCTGTTGTGACCATTATTGTTGCTGTGCGTTTGTCCACCTACGCGGATGTGATCAGTCATAAGACAGCATTTGGAGGTATGTTAATCGGTGCTGTTTTGCTCGCTATGGCAACATCCTTACCTGAGGTAACGACCAGTGTAACCGCAGTGTTGATCAATAATCCCGATCTGGCCGTGGGTAATTTATTGGGCAGTAACTTATTTAATTTGTTGATCATTGCTGGATTTGACCTTTATTTTCGTCGTCGGCAAGGCTTCCTGCAGGCAACCCGGCCGCAAATATATACCGCTATCCTGGCCCTCTATCTCACCTTGGCTGTCTTTATATTCTTGCTTATCAAGTTTCCCTATAGCGTGTGGGGCGTGGGTTGGGATACGTTATTTCTTATCAGTGTTTACGGGGCAGGCATGGCTATGATTTCCCGGGTAAAAAAAGAGGACGGAGGCGAGAAAAAGCTTCCTCATTTACAGCGAAGCCCCATGTCTGTTCCCGGAGGAGGAGAGAAGAGACAGGAGTCGGTAAAGGATCCTTCCCGGGAGATCCCTGTGCGCCGGGCTTGGATTGGCTTCATTGTGGCTTCTATGATCATCCTGGTGGCTGGTTCAGTCTTAACCATGACCGGAGACCGGATCGCCGTTTTGACTGGCTTAGGCTCAACATTTGTAGGCAGCTTTTTGATTGCCGCTTCCACTTCATTGCCTGAATCTGTATCGGTTTACATGGCTTTTCAACTGCGCAACTATCAATTGGCCATTGGCTCGATCTTGAGCAGTAATTTGTTCAACATCTTAATTCTAGGTGGCACGGATGTGTTTTTTCGTGCCGGACCTATTCTTTATGCAGCTGACGCAGCCCACCGTATCACAGCCATGTCAGGCATTGTTCTGCTGGGGCTTGTCCTCTACGCTCTGGGGCGCAGACGGTCTCGTCCCCTGTTTTATCCCGTGCCATCTATTGTGCTGGTTTTACTCTATTTTGTCTACAGTTACTTCATTTTTCTCACTTCATCCAAACCGCAATAATAGGTAAAAATAATGAAAGTGGAAGAGGGTTTTACCGCAAAATATTGTCTCTGTGGAAAACCGTTCCAGGGATCGGTTTCATCAAATTGGTTTTGAATTAAACAAGATGGCGTTGGAGATCAAAGCGATTATGGCTGAATTGGCTTCCGCCTCGGAGTTGACTCAGGACATTAGCAGGAGTCAGGCCAAGGAAGCGGACCAACTGGCCAAAACATTTGAAGACTTGTCTGCCATGACCCAAGAGTTTCAGTCTGGCACCCAACAGCAATTGGCTTCATTGGAAGAAGCGAATGCCATGATACGAGAAATGCAACAGGCGATCGAAAGTTCACAGCACAACGCTGGAACCGCTTTAACATTAAGTGAACGGGCGTTTGCCACAGCAGATGAAGGGACCGCAGCTGTTCAAAAGGCGGAAGAGCATATGCAATATATCCGCCGTACGATACAAGAGACAGCTCAGGTGATTCACCGTGTTTCAGCTGACGCTAACGAAGTGCTGAATAAGGTATCTGCAATCACGGATATCGCCAAACAAACCAACTTGCTGGCTTTAAATGCTTCCATTGAAGCGGCCAGAGCGGGAGAACACGGGCAGGGATTTGCTGTCGTGGCCCAAGAGGTGCGCAAATTGGCTGAGGATACATCTTCTTTTGCCGCAAATATCATTGAGATTTTAAGTCAGACAGATGAACAGGTGAACTGTGCTGTCCGGCAAGTGGAAGCCAGTGTGCAAGCGATTGAGGAGGGTGTTGGCGTTATCAGTGAAACCGGTCAATCTATTACAGGACTGCATCAGATTGTTGAACAAACACGGGATCAGGTTGCGGACAATCACGAGCGGGCCACACAGTTAATTGATGAATGTACACAATTAAGCAAAATTATGGATGAACTGACCCGCATCGCTGAGGACTTTACCCAATCAGCTGCGCAAACAGCAACAGCGATGGATGAACAGGTGAACACCGTTCAAGCTTTGGCCCAAGATGCCCAAAAGTTATCTGAACAGTCGGAGCAGTTGGATACTATTGTTCGACGGTTCCGCATTGAATGAAAATCAAATGCAATGCCAAGCGTACATCTAAGCGTACATCTGTTGTACGCTTTTTTTATGTTGAACCCAAATGAAAAATTTGAAAATTAATGTTGCTCATTCAAAAAGAGTTGTTATATAATAGTATCAGATAATACAATACTGTATTAGTACAGCTCGCCAGCAACATCCACACAACAAATCGTCAAGAGAGGAGGATAACACATGGATTGTCACCGCTGTGGCGGTCATGGCGATGTAGAGTGCCGGCATTGTCGCGGACAGGGTTTTATGAATCATGATACCCCTTGTCCCCATTGTCACGGTGAAGGGACCCACATTTGTCATACTTGTTTAGGCAATGGCGCCATTGAATAAAAAAGTGATCAACTTCCTGCAAGCCAAGCACAAACCCTTGACTGTGAGGATTGTTGATCACTGAGAAAAAAGAAGGGATTCAATATGACGTCAGGCGTCACACCTTATTTTAACATAATTTTTAACATAACAGAAATGTTTTCGAAAAATAGGGAGCATCGGATTGTTTGAGAAAATTTATAATTATATTGAAATACAAATAATGGATAGGAGTGGGTTTTGATGATAAACGAACAAGAACGTTTAGCCTTGGAGGAAAGCTGGAAAGCAGAGCGTTGGCAAGGGATTGAACGTCCTTATACGGCCGAGGATGTGTTGCGTCTGAGAGGTTCCGTAAAGATTGAGTACACGCTGGCCCGGTTGGGAGCAGAACGCTTGTGGGAACTGGTTAACACCGAAGATTATGTCAATGCTTTGGGGGCCCTGACAGGTAACCAAGCCGTTCAGCAAGTGAAAGCAGGCTTAAAAGCCATTTACTTGAGCGGCTGGCAGGTGGCCGCTGATGCCAACCTAGCCGGTCACATGTATCCCGACCAAAGCTTATATCCGGCCAACAGTGTGCCCCATGTTGTCAAACGGATCAATCAAGCTTTGCAAAGGGCCGATCAAATTGAGCATGCTGAAGGCAAGAGGGAGCGCTATTGGTTTGCCCCCATTGTGGCTGATGCTGAAGCTGGATTTGGTGGTCCGCTTAACGTGTTTGAGCTGATGAAAGCGATGATCGAGGCCGGTGCAGCAGGCGTTCACTTTGAAGATCAACTGGCCTCGGAGAAAAAATGCGGCCACCTGGGCGGAAAAGTACTGTTACCCACCCAGCATGCGGTACGCAACCTGATTGCTGCCCGCCTGGCTGCCGATGTGATGGGGGTACCTACCGTGCTGATTGCCCGTACGGATGCCAATGCCGCCCGGCTGTTGACCAGCGATGTGGATCCCTATGATCATCCTTTCTTGACCGGAGAGCGTTCACCTGAGGGTTACTATTATGTGAGAGCCGGATTGGATCAAGCTATTGCCCGGGGATTGGCTTATGCCCCTTATGCCGATCTGATTTGGTGCGAAACATCAGAGCCTAACCTGGAGGAAGCCAGACAATTTGCCGCAGCCATTCATGAAAAGTTCCCGGGTAAACTGTTAGCTTACAACTGCTCCCCTTCCTTTAATTGGAAGAAAAAGCTGGACAATGAGACCATTGTCAACTTCCAGAAAGAGTTGGCCGAAATGGGCTACAAGTTTCAATTTGTTACACTGGCCGGTTTTCATTCGCTCAATCACAGCATGTTTGAATTGGCCAGAGGGTATAAAGAGCGTGGCATGGCTGCCTACTCTGAACTGCAGCAAGCGGAATTTGCCAGCGAAAAATACGGTTACACCGCCACACGCCACCAGCGTGAAGTGGGGACCGGATATTTCGACGATGTGGCCCAGGTGATCTCAGGAGGCACCACTTCCACAACAGCCCTTACCGGTTCAACAGAGGAAGAGCAATTTACCAGCTCCCACTATACACAAGTTAGGTCCTAAAAACTGCCCCCCTGCGAAACGGAAGCTGTGGACGAAGCCTAGTCTCCCAGCTCCGTAAGCAGGGGTTTTTTTGGTGAACAAAGGAGGCGGTGTTGTGTTACACTATGTTTAGAACACGAAGAATAAGAGGTGAAACTTAATGGCTGAGACGATGGTAGGTCACTCCGTGCCAGATATCAGCTTGCCAGCATCTGATGGCAGGGAGGTTTCTCTGACCGACTTTCGCGGGCAATACTTGGTCCTGTACTTTTATCCAAAAGATATGACTCCGGGCTGTACCACAGAAGCATGTGACTTTAGGGATTACCATCCATTGTTAGCAGAATTGGGCGTCAAGGTGATTGGTGTGAGTCCGGATGATGTGCAGTCCCATGAAAAATTTATTCAAAAACACAATCTTCCCTTTCTGTTGTTGGCCGATACCGAGCAACGTCTGGCCAAACATTTTCAAGTGTGGACCTTAAAGAAAATGTATGGTAAGGAATATATGGGCATTGAGCGCTCTACGTTCCTCATTGACCGGGAAGGCAAGGTTGTCAAAGAGTGGCGCAAAGTGAAGGTTAAAGGGCATGTCCAAGAGGTTGTTCGTGCTGTTGAAGAACAAGTGACTCAGTAGCCGGCTGCCCTGATGGCGGCCCCGTTTATTGGTTTTCAGTATATAAATTTAGTCATGTTCATAAGTTAGTCCTGCAGGGAGGGGATCAGTGATGAGTGCGAGGGATTTTTCATCTACCGATGAGCGTTTGAATGAGTTTAAGCACTTTCCTGTGGCATGGGAGCCAAGCGAAAAGGGCAAAACCGAAGCTAATCTCACTCAATTTATGCAGCAGTATGGCATTAAAGATTTAAACCATTTGCTGCAAAAGTCGGCGGAAGATTTGGAATGGTTTTATGAGGCTGTGTTGAAAGCGCTTCAAATTCAATGGCATCAACCTTACCAACAAGTGGTCGACCTTTCCAAAGGCAGTCAGTGGCCCCGCTGGTTTGTCGGCGGCAAAACCAACTTAGTGGATAATTGCCTTGAAAAACATATTGAAAACGGAAAGGGAGACCACCTGGCCCTGATCTGGGAGGGGGAGCCGGGGGATGTGTGCCGCCGGACCTATGCTGAATTAAGCCGGGAGGTTACCGGGCTGGCTGCAGGATTGAAGAAACTGGGCATTAAGAAGGGAGACAGGATCGGCATCTTTCTGCCCATGCTGCCCCAGACCCCTGTAGCTCTGTTTGCCTGTGCCAAAATAGGGGCTATTGTCATTCCGATCTTCTCCGGTTATGCGGCCGATGCAGTGGCTAAACGCCTGGAAGATTGTGGCGCTAAGTTGTTGATTACAGCCGATGGCTACTACCGGCGAGGACGGACCGTCAACATGAAAGCGGTCGCTGATCAAGCCGTTCAAGCGGTCCCCTCTGTGAAGCATCAAGTGGTGGTCAAACGCGCCGGTCAAGACGTGGACTGGGTCAAGGGACGGGATATCTGGTATGATGACCTGTTTGATGTTAACGAAACAGCAGAAACAGCATCAATGGCCAGTGATGAACCGTTTATGATTATCTATACGTCTGGAACAACGGGGCGGCCCAAGGGAACCGTGCATACTCATGTGGGTTTTCCCATCAAAAATGGCATTGATATGTATTTCAGTTTTGATGTCAAGGAAACAGATCGCATCTTTTGGTTGACAGATATCGGTTGGATGATGGGGCCGTGGCTGTTCCTGGGCACAACCATGCACGGAGCTGCTATGGTTTTATATGAAGGCACGCCGGATTATCCTCACCCAGAGCGGATGTGGCAATTAATCGAGGATCATCAGGTAAGCATTTTGGGCATCGCTCCGACTGTCATCCGTGCCCTGATGAATCACGGGGACGAATGGACGGCTCGCTACCCCTTGTCCTCCCTGCGCCTTCTGGGCTCTACTGGTGAACCCTGGACGGCCAAATCGTGGCAATGGTTCCTAGAAAAAGTGGGACGGGGACGCTGTCCGATTATTAACTATTCTGGGGGAACAGAAGTGTCTGGGGGTATCTTAGGTTGTTATCCTACTTTGCCGCTTAAACCATGTTGCTTCCATGGTCCTTTGCCCGGCATAGTGGCCGATGTGGTCGATGAACAGGGGCAATCGGTTGTCGGCTCGGTTGGCGAACTTGTTGTGCGCAAACCGTTTGTAGGCATGACCCAGTCGTTCTGGCAGGATGATGAACGTTATGTGGACACATATTGGTCTAAATGGCCTGATGTATGGGCCCACAGCGACTGGGCAGCTGTTGATGAGGAAGGGTTCTGGTACATTTTGGGCCGTGCGGATGATACGATCAAGGTGGCCGGTAAACGGGTGGGTCCCTCCGAAATTGAATCGGCTGTTTCTGAGCACCCTGCCGTCAGTGCAGCTGCTGCAATCGGAGTGCCGGATGAGGTTAAAGGCGAAGTGCCTGTGTTGTTTGTCATCCTCCGCTCAGGGCATGAACCGTCTGAAGCATTACAACGGGAATTAGTGGAGCAAGTGACCAGCCGTTTGGGTAAAGCACTTAAACCGAACCGAATTTGTTTTGTCGATGATCTGCCCCGCACGCGCAATGCTAAAATCCAGCGGCGCCTCATCCGGTCCAAATATTTGGGACAATCGTTGGGCGATACGTCAGCCTTGGAAAATCCCCAGTCCTTGGAACAGATTAAACCTCTTGAGTAAGAATAAAGTACCCAATGAGTCTGTAGCGCTACCCTCGCCACTACATAGGCGAGGGTAAATAAATCTGTGTAAACAAAGGGTTTATCAACCAAAAGTCCTAAGAATATGGTTCCAATATACTATTATTTTTTATTTTTTAAAATTATTTGAAATATGCTAGAAAGTATGGTATAACTTTATTAGACATATTTATCCAAAACATACATGGAACGGAGGTGAGTTGACAAACACTGCACTACAAAACCGTCACTTATTGACATGAAGTAGCAAAGTTTGCGTCAGTGTTGGACAAGCCATTATCATTTACATACAACTAGAATTACACATAGATAAATCTTGTTAACACAAAAATTTGCTTTTGTGGGAGGTACCGAAGTATATGAAAACAATGATGAAGGTGTTTGCGTCTGGGTTTGCTGTTGTGTTGATATTATGGGGGATATTTGTGGTCGTAGGTTTTGATGGACAACCTGTTGCTAAACCCATTGACATGGATCCAGGACCAGCAAGTCAGGAGCTGGCCACCCCTATTGATATGGATCCCGGTCCAGCCAGTCACTACCTCGCTCGACCCATCGATATGGATCCTGGTCCGGCTTAACTTGTGATCTGTGGATGTGACTATGTAAACAATCCTATAGGCCATAGAACAAAAGCACCGTGAAAAAACGGTGCTTTTGTCATCTTGGTTTTCATGGTAGAAAATGTTAGAATTTAATATAAGTACTTGGCCAAGCTTGGGTGTTATTATTTTTAATTTTTAAAATCTGATGAGAAAAGGACATCCATGTTAAACTTTGTTTAGGAGAGAGAGGCAATATACGATAGACAGATTATATAGATTATATATTTTGGAAAAAGGAAGGGCATGACATGCATATTGGCAAGCGCATCGCCAAACTCCGCCGTGCACAGCAGTTATCGTTGATTGACCTAGCAGATGAGCACTTGTCCAAAAATGAATTGTTTTTAATTGAAGCAGGCCACCACCTTCCAAGACAGGCTGTCTTGGAAGACCTGGCTCGAAAATTGAATGTCCCTGCTCATTATCTGCTGCGTTTTGACCAGGAAAATGCGCTTTTGATGAAACAGCTGAGGCAATTACATTTGGAACTGGATGAGGGGCGAGTCCAAAAAGCGGAAGTGTTACTCAAGGAGATTGATCAAACCTATCCGTATATCTCCTCTGTGGAACAGGAACTCTATTTTTTGTTGCTTAAGAATTACCTCTATATCCATACAAAAGAGGCCTCCCTGGCGGTTAAATTCTTCGATGAACAGATTGCTCCTTTGGTGGATGGCACTACAGCTACGCAGTGGCCCTGTTCCCCTTCCATTGTTAACCTGTATTACTTTGTTCAGGGCCGCATTCTTCAATATATGTACAGATATGAGGAAAGCAACCGCTTTTTTTACAAACTGTTGGAGCAGCCGCTTGATGAACGCCAACAAGCTCGGGTGCTTTATAATATTGCTCGCAATTACTATTTTTTAAATGATTTTGATCAAGCCAACACTTATGGTTATAATGCCCTGCCGCTCGCCCTCAAACACCATATATGGTCATTGGTCACGCAAACGTATATCTTGATCGGCATGATTAGCAGGAAATTAAAAGATTATGAAACAGCAGAGGAATTTTACAAGCGGGCCTTGGAGTTGACAGAATTACATGAAATGGTTGAATTCCAGACTTATGTTTTAAATAATTTGGGAAGTTTATGTCACGATCAAGAAAAATACCGGGAAAGTCTGACCTACTTTCAAAAAGGATTGTATTTATCCAAGTATATTGCTAATCCACAACTGATCATCAGCTATTATAATGTGTTGGAGACTTTTTTGCTTCTTAATGAATATGAGGAGTTTAATTGGCTTATGGATGAAGCCAAGGAGAATTGTAAGGATGAGAAGGACAGGTATCTGCTCCAGATTTTAGAGGCCAAAAAATTCCATCAAGCAGGGGATATCAAGATGTATGAAATGTTGATGGAAAAATGCATTAACTATTTCGCCCGTAAAAATATGTTGTCTTATATATTGGATGAAATTGAGCAGCTGGCGGATCATTTTGCAAAACAGAAAAACCATGCTAAGGCCAAACACTATACTATGCTGTTACACAATGCTACCCATTCAGTTGGAGCACACCAAGATACAATGCCCCAGCCTTAAGATGTGTTAACCAAGCATATATGTTAACCAACTTATTTTTTAGGTTGATATTAACTCCCGCTCTCCCTATAATGAGAATAGTAGATGTTAAAGTCTAAGTTGAATTGAATGGGAGTTGGGAGAAATGAAGCTGAAAGATATGATGTATGTGGCATTATTTGCAGCGGTAACAGCAGCGCTGGGTTTATTGCCCCCCATTCCCCTGCCGTTTACCCCTGTGCCTATCACCTCACAAACTTTAGGAGTCATGTTAGCCGGTGCTATTTTGGGTGCCCGCCTGGGTAGTTTAAGTTTGCTCTTATTTGTGTTTCTTGTGGCTGTCGGTGCTCCTGTTTTAACCGGCGGACGGGGGGGACTGCCGATTATACTGGGTCCCAGCGGAGGGTACATATTAAGCTGGCCTATAGCCGCTTTTGTCATTGGCTTTTTGGTGGAACGTTTTTGGAGCCGTTTAAATGTGTGGAAGGTGTTTGTATTCAATATTTTGGGAGGCATGATCGTCATTTATGCGGCAGGTATTCCCTACCAGGCTTTTGTTACAGATTTGCCTTTGCAAGCAACAGCCCTCTCTGCTGTGGCCTATCTTCCGGGCGACCTGCTCAAGGCGTTGATTGCCGCGTTGGTGGCTGTCAAAATAAAACAGGTCCGTCCATTCATACAACCGCGCATGGCCAATCGCTCCTCTTCTCAATAATCTGCTCCTTATTCACTTTTGTGACAAGGTTTGTCCCGATAAGGGCAAACCTTTTATTCTAGCTACTAGAATCACAGCTAGGCGGTTTTTACCTCCTGCCAACAAATCAGAGGTGACATGGTGAATGATGCTAACTGCACCGATCTTAAGTCATGCTAAACACTATCCTAATAAACCGGCAATAAGGACGGGGAGCCAGGAGGTGGTCTATGGGCAATTGGCAGCTGATATCATGACAATTGCCTCCTGGTTAAGGCAGGGAAGCATCTGTACTCAGCTCCAAACCAAAGCGGACTGGCCTGTTTCGGTCCTGTTTATTGTCCCTACCATGGCCGCAGCAATCATGCAGGAATTGGAACATCGGGAGGAAGTACCGACTGCCCATCATCTGCAAAAAATCATTTCTTCAGGAGCAAAATGGCAAGCAGTGGACAAACGTAAACTGGGCACGTTTTTTCCGCACACGGGCTTGTATGAATTTTATGGTGCTTCCGAATTAAGTTTTGTGAGTGTGCTCTCTCCCCAAGATCAGCTGTCTAGAGGCGCTTCCGTTGGCCGCCCCTTTTACGGGGTAGAGATCTCCATTCGCAATCAAGATGGGCAGGAAGTGGCCCCGGGGGAAGTCGGTCAAGTGTATGTTAAAAGTGACATGTTTTTTTCCGGGTATGTCCACGATCAACAGGCAACCCAAGAAGTGTTACAAGGGGAATGGGCCACTGTTGGAGATGTGGGAACTGTCGACGAAGACGGCTATTTGTATCTTGTCGGACGGGCTAAAAACATGATCATTAGCGGCGGGTTGAATGTTTATCCCGAAGAAGTGGAACGGGTCTTGAAACAGCTGCCCTGCATTGAAGAAGCCGCCGTGATTGGTGTACCTGACGATTATTGGGGAGAGAAGGTGGCAGCTGTTGTTAAGTTCAGAACAGGTGAGCGTCTGGAGCAAGAGGAGATCAGGCAGTATGTCAGGCAATATCTGGCCCGCTACAAGTGCCCCCGGGAGATTATTGAAGTATCCACCTTTCCTTATACATCTAGCGGGAAAATTGCCCGGCGCAAGTTACAGGAGATGATTCTGGCCCAAAAGCATGGCAACAATGTGCGCACTTAACAATGAGCAGCCCCTGGTCAGCAGGGGATGTGGCAGTAAGAAGGGTCCTATGAACAACAAAGCAGTGATTGTAGAGGCGAAGCGCACGCCCATTGGTAAGGTGGGAGGGATGTTAAAAGATGTTTCTCCTGAACAATTGGCTGCCCATGTGATGAAAGCCCTCATTTCCGAATGCGGCCTGTCTTTTGGTCAAGTAGATGAAGTGATCTTGGGCAATGCCACCGGTCCCGGCGGCAACCTGGCCCGTCTGGCATTGTTGACTGCCGGTTTTCCGGTAGAGGTGCCCGGAGTCACAGTTGACCGACAGTGCGGTTCCGGTTTGGAAGCGGTCAATCTGGCTGCCCGTCTCATACAGGCCGGAGCTGGAGAGTTTTATGTAGCTGGAGGGGTAGAAAGCACCAGTCAGGCCCCTTGGAAAATAGAAAAGCCGGCCTCTCTTTACAAAGGGGCACCACGTCTGTTTACCCGGACCCGCTTTTCTCCTGTGTTTAGGGAAAACGGAACGGTGACGGCTGGGAATGCCTGTCCGATTAATGATGGTGCGGCAGTGCTCCTGGTCATGTCCGAACGTAAAGCCCGTGAACTGGGACTTGTCCCGGTGCTGGAGTTTGTGGATGCGGTTTCAGCCGGCGTCGATCCCAATCTGTTAGGCATTGGTCCCGTTCCTGCTGTGAAAAAGCTGCTTGAACGGCAGGGTATGACCGTGGATGAGATCGATTTGGTTGAGTTTAATGAAGCATTTGCCTCACAAGTAATCGCCTCCTTGCGGGAATTGGGGATTCCCTGGGACAAGGTGAACGTGGGCGGCGGCGCTATTGCCCTGGGCCACCCGTATGGGGCCTCTGGCGCCATCTTGGTGACAAGGTTGGTGACAAGGTTGGTGACGGAGATGTCGCTGCATCAAGCCACCTGGGGCCTGGCTACGTTAGGCATTGGCGGTGGGCTGGGCTTGGCTACCTTGTTTAAACGTTACATACAGGACACCTGTTAACAAAGCAGGCAATCAGGCCACGGACAAGCCGTTTGGCTCCGTGGTTATTTTTTGAAAAGTGGTATAGACAACTAAACAACTAGATGTTATACTTGGATTGAAAGGGGTTACACAAAGAGATCAAACTGAAGGGTGAAATGTTCATGGCGGCAAATAGCATGGTGATTAGCGGAGGAACAATCGTGACCGGGGAGAAGGTGATTCATGACGGACACGTCATCGTGGAGGGAGACAAAATTGCAGCCGTAAGTGATACGCCCTATGGGGAAGCAGAGACCAGTGTAAAAGTGATACACCTCAATGACAGCGATTTCCTTTTCCCTGGTTTTATTGATGTGCATATTCATGGTGTTGCAGGTGCCGATGTGATGGATGGCACCCGGGAGGCTTTGCAAACCATTGCCCAAGCGTTGCCTGCCGAGGGAACAACCAGCTTTTTAGCGACGACCATCACCCAAAGTGACGACGCCATTTCCCAAGCAGTTCAAAATGTTCACCAGTATATGAACGATCCTGCACCGGGGGCAGAGGTACTGGGCATTCACCTGGAAGGTCCGTTCATCAGTGAACGCCATCCAGGGGCCCAGCCCAAAGGGCATATTGTCCCCCCTTGTGTGGAGACGTTTGCGAAGTGGGAAAAATTGTCTGGAGAAAAGATCCGGTTGGTGACGCTGGCTCCGGAAGAAGATGAGGGACTTGCGCTGGTCAAATATTTAAAAGGGAGGGGGGTCATCATTTCAGTTGGCCACTCCCATGCCACTTATGCGCAAGTGTCCCAAGCTGTGCAATATGGCCTGTCTCATGCTGCGCACCTGTTTAATGCCATGCGTCCCCTTCACCATCGTGAACCGGGAGTTGTTGGAGCCGTTTTTTTGCATCCTGACATCACGGCAGAGATTATCTTTGATCATGTGCATGTCAAGCAGGAAGTGGTGCAGCTGGCCTACAACATCAAAGGTCCGGAAAAGATGATCCTGATTACGGATGCCATACGGGCTAAGGGGTTGGGGGACGGTGCCTATGACCTGGGGGGCCAAACGGTGACCGTAAAAGAGAACAGAGCGCTCTTGGCAGATGGCACGCTGGCTGGCAGCATGCTTAAAATGAATGAGGCTGTCAGACATGCCAGCAGGTTGAACGGCTGTGACCTTGTGGATCTTGTCAAGCTGTCCTCTCTTAATGCAGCCCACAAATTAGGCATCGCCCACCGCAAGGGAAGTATAGCCCCAGGAAAAGATGCTGATTTGGTTGTGCTAGATCAAGATTTCAACGTACAGCAAACCATCTGTCGCGGACAGCTGATCTATGACAGGAAATGAGGTGAGTACGGTGGAGATTATCTATGCCCGTGATTATGAGCAACTAAGCAAGCAAGCAGCGCGATATGTCTACCAGTTCGTGGCCAGCCGCCCTAAGGTGACCCTCGGCTTGCCTACCGGGGAAACTCCCATCGGCTTTTATCGCGAGCTGGTTGCTTTGCACCGGGATAACCCACTTCAACTGGGCGGCATGGTCACCTTTAACCTTGATGAATACCTTGGCTTACCGCCCCAGTCACCCCAAAGTTATCATTCCTACATGAACCGGCATCTGTTTGAACCTTTGGGTTTGCCCCTTGAACAAACCCATATTCCCGATGGTTTGGCCAAGGACCCTGAAGCAGAATGCCAGCGGTATGAGGAAGAAATCAGGCGGCACGGTGGTCTGGACCTTGTGATTTTAGGTGTGGGGCGGAACGGGCATATTGGGTTTAACGAACCTGGCACCTCATTCGACCGGAGAACCCATGTTGTCACGCTGGCGGAAAGTACCCGGCAGGCAAATGCGCGCTTTTTCCCTTCTCTTGAAGATGTGCCCACTCAGGCTATTACCATGGGCATTGCCACCATTTTGGAAGCGGACGAAATCATTCTCTTGGCCAGCGGCTCTAAAAAAGCGGAGGCTGTTTATCACTTAATAGAAGGTCACAAGGTGACTGAACAGTGGCCGGTCACAGCATTAAAGCGTCATGACCGCGTTACCGTATTCTTAGACCGGGAAGCAGCGGCCTTGTTATCTACAGCAAAGGAGACGAGTGCACCATGATTGATAAAGACTCTCCCATTCCGATCTATTACCAGCTCGAAGAACTGATTCGCACCCAGATTGAGAATGAGGCCTTACAGCCGGGAGACCTGATTCCTTCTGAGCGGGAACTGGCCGAACAATATCACATTAGCCGCATGACTGTCCGTCAAGCGATCACCAATCTGGTTAACGAAGGTTTGCTGGTCAGAAAGAAGGGCAAAGGTACCTTTGTGGCTGAGAGGAAAATTGAGCAGCCTTTGTCAAAGTTAAGGGGATTTTCGGAAGATATGCGCAGCCTGGGTATGGTACCGGAAACAAAGCTCCTTGAATTTAAAGAAGTACCGGCTCCTATTAAAGTAAGCCGGGAGTTGCATATTAAAAGGGGGGATTTGGTCTATCAGATCAGCCGTCTGCGTTTGGCCGATGGGCGCCCCATGGCCTGCGAAGTAGCCTATTTGTCTAAACAGCGTATACACGGGTTGACGGAAGAGACTGTGAAAGGATCGCTATACCAGTACATTGAACAGGAGCTTAAGCTGAAAATTGAACGGGCAATTCAAAGTTTAGAGCCCAGTGTTGCTTTTAAACAGGAGAGCCAACTATTGGAGATTGCCGAGCAAGCACCGGTTTTACTCATGAGACGAACCACCTATTTAAGTGACGGGACGCCGTTTGAGTATGTCAAGTCTGTGTACCGGGGAGACCGGTATAAGTTTGTAATTGAGATGTATCGTTAATTTTGCGAAGGAAATTCCAAAAAAAGGAGTTCACTTTAAATGTCTAAGTGGAGGATTAGATCATGCACTTTTTAACACAGGAACTTATACAGCTTGATGCCAAGGTAAACAACGCCAAAGAAGCTATTGAACAGGCGGGCAAACTATTGTTAGATCAACAGTTGATCAATGAGTCCTATATACAAGCCATGATCGATTCTTATGAACAAAACGGGCCTTATTTTGTATTGGCTCCTCACATTGCTTTGCCACATGCCAGGCCTGAAGATGGAGCTAAACAGGCAGCCGTATCCATGCTGCAATTAAAAAAACCTGTACCATTTGGTCACCCTAATAATGATCCGGTCTCTCTCGTCTTTGCTTTAGCAGCAGGATCCAACAATGAACATATTTTGGTCTTAAAAAAATTGTCTACACTCCTGGGGAATGAAGAAATCAGATATAAATTTATGACAGCTAAAAACTATGAAGACTTACAAAGTGTGATAGAGGGGGATTGAAAGATGAAAATCTTAGCAGTATGTGGATTGGGTCAAGGCACAAGTTTAATTTTACGTATGAATATTGAAGAGGTGTTAAACGAGGCAGGAGTAGACGCAGAGGTGGAGCATGTGGATGTTTCGGCAGCTTCAGGGGTTGAGGCGGACTATATCTTAACAAGCAATGAGCTGGCTCAAAGCCTCCAAGGACATCAAGCCAAAATTTTGGTTGTTAACAACTACTTTGACATAGAAGAAATCAAGCGGGTGTTAAGCCAAAATCGAGTGATCTAAACTATCTTGATGAGGGGAGGAGAATTTGTGATGGATATTGTAAGATGGATTGCCACTAATGTATTTGGGGAACCGGCGATCTTGTTAGGTTTTATCGTATTTTTGGGTTTATTGTTGCAGAAGAAGTCAATCAGTCAGCTGATGAGCGGAACATTCAAAGCAATTATTGGTTTCCTGATTATTGGAGCAGGTGCTAGCATTATTGTAAACGCTTTATTGATTTTTGAACCTATGTGGAAAGAAGTGTTCAATCTTGAAGGTCCTTCCTTAGGAGAGTTTATGGGTCAAGAGGCATTTAGTGCCAAATATGGCGGAGCCGTTACATTGGCCATGGCCATCGGCTTTTTGATTAATGTTTTCTTGGCACGGTTTACTAAGCTAAAATATATCTATTTGACCGGTCATATGATGTTTTGGACCACTATTATTTTTGCCGGTATTGTTGTACACACCGTAGGAGATGTTCCTTTTATCAGACTTGTTATTTTCTTATCCGTTATTATGGGTATTTACTGGACAGTTCAGCCGGCCTTAACCCAACCCTTTATGCGTAAGATTATTGGCAATGACAACATCGCCCTTGGTCATACCTCTGCTTCTGTTGCTTTATTGGGGGCACTGCTAGGGAAACTGTTTGGCAACAAGGAGAACGATTCTGAAAAGTTAAAAGTCCCTAAAGGACTGGAATTTCTGCGAGATTCCAATGTGATCACAGCCTTAACCATGGGTATTTTATTCATGGTTGGTGCCTTTATTCTGGCCGGAAAAGGAACCCCAGGCGCCCAAGAGCTAATGGCTGAAGCGGGTGATCAAAGTTTCTTCGTCTATGCTTTTATTCAGGCGGTTAAGTTTGCAGCCGGCATTTCCGTTGTACTGATGGGAGTACGTATGTTTGTCGGTGAATTGGTTCCAGCTTTTAAAGGAATTGCGACTAAACTTGTTCCTGGAGCCAAACCCGCCCTCGATGTACCTGTCATTTATCCTTACGCTCCCAATGCCGTTATTCTCGGATTTTTGGGTGCTTTTATCGGAGCTTTGTTATGGCTTGTGGTCATAGGTAAAACTGTTGCCTACGTCTTTGTGCCGACGATGATCGTGTTGTTCTTCCATGGAGCTGCGGCCGGCGTATTTGGTAATGCCACGGGCGGGGTAAGAGGTGCATTACTCGGCGGCTTCATGACAGCAACAGTTGTCGCTTGGGGTCAGTTTGTGATGGTCAGAATGTTGATCGGAGACACCATCCCTGATACGGCTATGTGGGCAGCTGACTCCGATATGTTTATTCTGGGTCCTGTGATTCGCTTCTTGGCTCAATTATTTTTCTAAACTAAATGGAACAGAGCGAAGGGCAGTGGTGACTGCCCTTTCTCCACATAACAAAATACGTTTGAAGATGGTAAAGAGGGGGAATAAAATGAGCTTCATCCGGACACTTCAAGGGGATATTTGTCCTGAACAGTTAGGTTTTACCTATGCCCATGAACATATCGTTTGCCGTCCCCCTTACTGGTTGGAAAAGGGGGAAGATGACTTACTATTAGATGATCAACAAAAATCAGAGCGTGACGTGTTTGATTTTAAGCGGCATGGCGGAAAGGCCATTGTCGATGCCACAGCGGTCGACTATGGAAGAGATGTGCAGGCTGTCAAACAAATTGCCGACCAAACTGGCGTTTATATTATCGGCACAGCCGGCTTTAATAAAAGCTTTTTATGGCAGGCACGTCTCCCAGATAGGCTCAAGCTGATAATCGGAGATTATTCTACTTTTGAAGAATGGATTGATCAGAGCTCTATCAATGCATTAACAGAGTTTGTGGTGCGTGAAGTGGAAGAAGGGCTTGAGGGTACGCCTTATAAAGGGGGGCAGGTCAAATTTGGCACAGGCTATAACTCTATTACTCCACTGGAAGAGAAAACGATCCGCGCTGTAGCCCGTGCTCATCATGAAACAAAGGCCCCCATTCACTCCCATACAGAAATGGGAACCATGGCATTGGAGCAGATTGAGATTCTCAGATCTGAAAATGTGGAGCCTAGTTACGTTAGTTTCGGACATATGGATCGCAACCCTGATCCATATTATCATGAGCAGATTGCTAAAACAGGAGCATATTTATGTTTTGACGGTATTGGCAAGATCAAATACGCCCCAGAGAGCACAAGAATTGACCTTATTTTGCAACTGGTGCAAAAAGGGTATGAGGATCAAATCCTCATCAGCGGAGATACAGCTAGAAAAAGCTATTACAAGCATTATGGGCATGGACTTGGCTTAGCTTATATTATTTCCAAATGGGTTCCGCGGTTCATTGATGAGGCTGAACGCAGGGGATTTGATGGAGAAACCTTGGTCAAAAAGTTTTTTGTTGCGAATCCAGCCCGGTGCTTTGCTTTTAAAAAGTAAGGCTCATTTTTAGCACAGGAGATGATGCCTATGCAATTTGCTTACACTAACTCGGAAATAGTTCGTCAACTGATTAAGGAAAAGTCGATTGCCATTTTACCGATTGGTGCCATTGAAGCACACGGACCTCATCTCCCCTTAGGTACGGATAATATACTGGCCGAAGCCTTGGCTAACCGGCTTGCCCAGCAAGTTGATGCCTTTGTTTTACCCACTTTACCCTACGGACAAGTATGGAGCCTGCGCCATTTTGCGGGCAGTATTAATGTCAGTAATGATTCGTTGATTAATCTTTTGTGTGACATAGGCCAAAGTTTGTCTGAGCAGGGATTTAAAATATTTGTTATCGTTAATGGTCATCTAGGAAACCAGATGGCGTTAAAAGAGGTGACAAGAAAGCTGTATGATTTGTGTCCAGAGTTGAAAACATTCGCTTTCTTTTATCCCGGGACGGGAAAAATCATCGAAGAATTAAGGGAGTCGCAAGCGGTTCATCACACCTTCTTTCACGCGGATGAAATTGAAACTTCGTTAATGCTGTATGTGGCAGAGGATCGGGTTGACATGAACAAAGCAATTAAAAACATACCCAATGTACCGGAGGAAGTCGATTATACGCCTATGTCGTGGGAGCAGTTTACTGATGTTCCTGTCCTGGGTGATGCCACATTGGCCGCAAAAGAAAAGGGGAAGCGGATAATTGAGGTAGCCGTTGAAAAGATGGCCAATTTGATCCGCCAAGCAGAAAAGGAAAGAACACAATCATAGGGAGGTTTTGAAAATGATGCAGCAGTATATTAAGCGGATCAAAGCCCTTATTGCTGAGTTGGAACAGGGACAAAAGGTAAACATGCGCAAGGCAGCTGAAAAAGTCGCCGAGGGCTTGGCCAAGGGTGGGATCATTCAGCTCTTTGGGGCTGGTCATTCTCACCTCTTAGCCGAAGAAGTGTTTTACCGTGCGGGAGGCCTGGTGCCGGTCAAGCCCATTTTTGAAGAGAGATTGATGCTTCATCAAGGGGCGGTCCGTTCATCCCGGCTGGAAAAACAATGTGGCTACGCCGATACGTTTATACAAGATCAAGACATTCGTGAGCATGATGTCGTTTTTGTCATTTCCACCTCCGGACGCAATCCAGTCCCGATCGATGTGGCGCTTGCCGCCAAGGAGAAAAGGGCGTACGTGATCGGCATCACCTCGCTTACGTATTCTCGCAGCCAGCCGTCCCGTCACCCTAGTGGCCAGCGTTTGTATGAAGTTGTTGATCTCACCATTGACAATTTAAGTGTAAAAGGGGATGCCATCTTAACACATGAAAAACTGTCTGCACCTTTTGGCCCCAGTTCTACTGTGATGGGAGCCATCATTTTGAATAGTGTTTTTGCGGAGGCGATTCACCTTTTACTAGAACAAGGCATCGAGCCGCCCGTCTTTTTAAGCGGTAACCTGGACGGGGCGGAGGCACACAACCAAGCTTTGATAGAAAAGTATCGGGAGCGGATTCCTTTGTTGTCCTAACACACCTATATCCGCATGGCCGCTTCCGTCCGGCGCTAATCCTTGGCCGACATAAAGGTACCACCGTCTGTTTCTCTCTGCTATAATGGAGGAAAATTTCACCTAGCAGACCCTAAAGGAGAGAAACCCCATGACAATTAAGCCCAAAACAACGCCGATCTATCAAACGTCTGTGTTTACCTTTGAGGATTTGAACGAGCTGGAAGCCTATTTTGAACAACCGTCCACAGCCTATATGTACACACGTTTTGCCAATCCCAACTCTGATGAGCTGGCCGCTGCGGTCAAAGCGTTGGAACAAGGTGCTGACGCCGTCGTCACGTCTTCAGGCATGTCCGCTATTTTGACGGCTGTGCTGACATTCTGTGAAAGCGGAGACCACCTGCTTTGTGCCGAAGAGATTTATGGCGGATCCAGCGTTCTCCTGTCGCGGGAGTTGAAGCGGCTGGGGATTACTGTGACCTATGTGCCACTGGACGCCATGGATGATTTATCTCCTTATGTCACAACGAAATCCAAAATGCTATTAACCGAAACGATGACCAATCCTTTTCTCAATGTACAGGATATTAAAACGCTAGCTGCCGAATGCCATCGCCTGGGGCTGAAACTGGTGGTGGACAATACCTTCGCCACTCCTGTCTTGACCCGCCCCCTCACACTAGGAGCGGATATGGTCATTCACAGTGCGACCAAGTATCTATCAGGACACAGTGATGTGACGGCCGGGGTAGTGGTGGCCCAAACAGAGACGGATGGCAGACGGGCCCGGGAGATCGTGGTTCATTACGGACTTAATCTGAGTCCTTTTGAAAGCTGGCTGGCCGCCCGTGGCCTCAAAACCTTGCACTTGCGTGTGAAGCAGCACAGTGTCAACGCCTTGGCCATTGCCCGGTATTTGGACCGTCATCCGCGGGTCAAACGGGTATACTACCCTGGCCTGGAGTCCCATCCTCACCATCAGCTGGCCAAACGGCAGGGAAACGGTTTATTCGGGGGGATGCTCTCGTTTGTTATTGATGATGATCCGGATACCGTTAACCGCTTTATGCGTGCCCTCACCCTCATTCCCTTTGCTCCTTCTTTGGCGGGTGTTAATTCTTCACTTTCCCATCCGTTAAAGACTTCTCACCGCGCATTAACACCCGAGCAGCAGGACAAGCTGGGGATCACCATGGGTTTGATCCGTTTGTCTGTGGGAATTGAAGAGGTGGAGGAGCTGATCGCTGATGTGGAACAAGCGTTAGAAGCCATGAATGATTAAAGGGTGTCCAATCAGGACGGCTTTTTTCTTTTGGGAAAAATAGGATATTCCTTCCGGTATGCTTGGTGTGACTCTTTTACAAACTATATTTAGATTGAAGTAAAAAAGGCAGATACACATAAGGAAGGAGTTCTAGTATGAAGCACAGCAAAAGGTTTATCATGGTGCTGTTTTGTTTTATACTTATTTCTCACCTGGCCTGCGTTCAGTCTGCCGGTGCAGATAGTTGGTCCAACAAAGCCATTCACTGGGGATTTAAAAAAAGTACAGATCACCAACCTCCGTCAGCAGAAAAAGAGTGGGATCAGCTGTTAGAGCAGTATGGTGGCTTTTACTTGGGCGATACCTCCAAACGGGAGGTTTATCTGACCTTTGATAACGGTTATGAGAACGGGTATACGGCCCGCATTTTGGACGTGCTCAAAGAGAAACAGGTCCCAGCCGCTTTTTTCGTCACTGGCCACTATTTGAAAGATCAGCCTGACTTAGTCAAACGCATGGTGAAAGAAGGGCATATTGTGGGCAACCACAGCTGGTCCCATCCAGATATGACCCAGGTCAGCGATGACCGGCTGATCAAAGAGCTGGTCCGTGTGGAGCAAGAATTTGAACGGATCACGGGAGTTAAGGGGATGAACTACCTCCGCCCGCCCCGGGGGATCTTTAGTGAACGCACCCTCGCCCTTTCCCAAAAGCTGGGCTATCGCAACGTGTTCTGGTCCCTCGCCTTTGTCGATTGGCAAATTGACAGGCAGCGGGGCTGGCGCTATGCCTATGACAATATTATGCAGCAGATTCATCCCGGAGCTGTTGTGTTGCTGCACACTGTTTCAAGGGACAATGCGGAAGCACTGCCCCGGGTTATCGATGATTTGCGGGCACAGGGCTATGAATTTAAAAGTTTGGATGATCTGGTGATGGACAGTTTATGGGATGCATATAACGTAAAGTGAGCGGCTCTTGAACAGAGCCGTTTTTTGTTGCAGGAATATTTTACTAGGTCATGACTCATTGCATAAAGAACACATGTTTGCATATAATGGGAACAAAGTTTCTCTTTAAGGGAGGAAGCAGTGATGAAACCGAACAAAATTACGCCAGGGTCCAATCTGATGTGGGAATCAAGTCGCTGGATGCTTCCCGAACATAAGGAAGCTTTGCAGAAGTTAAAACAAGAACAAAGTCGCCAAAAAAGACCGGTTCTAGATGAGCAGCAAGTGGAAGAGATTAATGATAAGTTACGGCAATCATTGCAATTCCATCTGCCAGTGACGGTTTGTTTATTTGGAGAATTTAAAAACCGGGAAGTGAAAGGCGTGGTGAAGAGAATCAATCCCGCGCTCGGACAGGTGAAGCTCGTCAATGATCAGGAGGAGGAATGGCTCTCCTTTCAAGACATTTTTGATGTCAGCATTGAAGATGATTGGGAATGACGTACTGGTGAAAGCAGTGGAGGACACATCACCTTTTCATATGCGTTAAAAGGCCTGCATCGTTCGGAACCACAGGCCTAGTCTGTTTTTCTTATTTTTATAATTTTTAAAAATATAATACGCACATATAAAATTTTCCTTTATAATCAACAATACAGCTATCGTTTTGAATAAGGAGAAATAAAAAGACAGGTGATCCTGATCTTGGACTCCCTGTCTTTTTAGTGGATATGTTGTTCAACTGGAAGAATGGGATTGATGATTTTTTAAATCACGGAGCAATTGGCGCAGTTCTTTGATCTCGTTGCGCAGTTGCTTAATCTCTTCATCTGAAACCGAGTGGTCGGCAGAGACACGCTGATGAGGTTGTTGCTCCTCTTCTGCTTCCTCCGTTTCAGCCCGTTCCACATTACTGACAATGACCCCGACAAACAGGTTAAAAATAACGAACGTTCCTACTAGGATAAAAGTAACAAAGTAGATCCAGGACCAGAATACTTCAGCCATAATGGGACGCATCACCCCGCTGGCCCAAGACTCCAGGGTAACAACCTGGAACAACGTGATCAGCGAGAGGTGTAACGAACCGAAATACTCAGGGGCCACATCCCGGAACAAGAAGGTGCCTATGACGGCGAAAATATAAAAGATTAAGCCCATCAACAACATGATGTTGCCCAAAGCGGGGATGGTATACAAAAGGGCGCTGACCAACTTGCGCAGGGATGGAATAACCGTGACGGCCCGCAACAGGCGCAACACACGCAGGACACGCAACACAGTCACGAATTGAGCCCCAACAAACAGATGCCCGCTGGCAACGATCAGGAAATCAAAGACATTCCAACTGTCTTTAAAAAACTGATACCTCGGTCTTATAGCTACCAGTTTCAAGATAATCTCAACTGTAAAAACCCACAATATAATCCGGTCAATCAGATAAAACCAGTCCCGATAAGGCTTATAGATCCCGGGGTACGTCTCCATTCCGATCACGATGGCGTTAATGACAATCAGCACAACAATGGCAGAAGTAAAACGGGGATGATGAACGAACCAATCACACCAAGTTTCTAGGCGATATTTCATATTAGAGTGACGTTGCTGTGACATGGTCATTCCTCCAAAATGTCGGCTTACAGTTAAACTGTGCTATGGCTAGAATGCACCCATGTCATGTAGTATAGCACAAATGGCCATAAAAGAAGGATGAAAAAAAGACTGACAAACAGTCTCTCTGACAAGCCGTTTTTAAACACAGGAAAACCGCAAGCAAGGCCTAAGGGGACCGGAGCCCGGGATGGGCGACTTGGGGGCTCCTCAGCCTAAACACGCTGAAACTTGTCCACCACCACTTTTAATATGTCTTCCACCGCTTTGCGTTTGCTGCCATGTAAGCGCGTAAGCTTGAAAAGGAGTGTTTTCAACTCCTTGTGGGTGGCCAGATACCGGATAACCTCCAGTAATTCTTCATCTGCTTGCTGATCCGACAAATGATAACGTTCTTTCACTTCACGCAGCAATTGCTGCGTGTGATAGACTTTACCAATCAATGAATCAATACTAATCTCAAACAACTCACTCAGTTTAATTACAGCCTGCAAATCTGGTACGAGCAGTCCATTTTCCCATTTGGAGAGAACCGAGCGGGAGATGTTAATCCGATCGGCCAGTTCTTGCTGGGTCCAGCCCAGTTTTTCCCGATAGTAACGAATATTTTCAGCTAATGTATTCACGATTATCACCAGTCATTTCGTCTCTGTAGTTATAAATGATTTTCAGTACTCTTCCTTTGAGTTTAGCATCGTTAACGGTCAGAGCAGTCTGGAAATATGGTCCTGTTTTGAACATGTGGTATAATGTTCCTAATAAGAGCATATGCGAGACTGGCAACTGGTGATCTGCTTTTAAACGAATTAGGAATGAAGGGAATAGTTATATGAAGTTGTTGGAACAAATTGAAAAATTACGCAAAAAATTGAACCAAGCAGCAGCTCATAAATCTTTAACAGATGAAGAGGTGTTAAAAATCAGCCAGGAACTGGACCGGCTTATCCTGCAGTACATAAAATCTCAGGAGCAGTCAGAGTAAACGGTTGGCGGATGGTTGGGGCATTGGCTGAGATAGATCACATTGAGCTGGATCAGGTGAACATAATAGGGAATCGCCTGCATGTTAGCAGAGATTTTTCCAAAAAACCTGTGCTCGCCAGTAAAAGATCAATTGTGTAAACATCATTAAAAAAATGGCCAGCCTTCTGTCATAAAAAGGCTGGTCACTTTTTTAACTATGCTTAGACGGTCTGCTTTAACTGTTGGTAAGTGTGAAGCACATTGTGGACATAGTTTTGAGTCTCCCTGAAAGGAGGGATGCCTCCATACTTGTCCACATTGCCTGGGCCAGCATTGTACGCCGCCAGAGCCAGGCGGATGTCACCGTTATAACGGTCCAGCATCCGGCGCAGATAACGGGCACCACCATCAATGTTTTGGGCAGGGTCATAGGGGTTTTGCACGCCCATCTCCCGGGCAGTTCCAGGCATGAGCTGCATCAAGCCCATGGCCCCGGCCCGGCTTTTGGCCCGGGGGTTAAAGTTGGACTCACGATGGATCACTGCAGCAATCAGCAACGGGTCCACCTTAAAACGTTCAGCTGCTTGCTCAATGTATGTGGTAAACGTTTCAGCCCCTTTTCTCAACCATTGCAGAGGCTGATTTAAACCAACAGGCTTGTCCGGCACCTGCTGGGCATACATGTCCGCTGCCCGGGCAGCAGGCTTAGAATTAGAATGAAATGAGTGCGTGGAAGCGGTAAGCCACTCACCAGCGCTTCCCATATGGCCAGCGTTTAACACAGGGAACCCTGGCGCCGACCCATAAAAAGCTGGTTCAACGCCGGCATCCATAAGTATAGAAGATGGCTGCTCTTGAAGATATTGTTCAAACACACGGGCAAAATGAGTATGCAAATTGATGGTATGAACATCGCCTATCTCTTTAGGGCTTTCCCTTTGTGGATGGATTTGCCGTAACAGTTGTAGCTCCAAGAGAGGCTGCCAAAAGGGGCTGTTCACGTTGGCTGCTCCTTCCGCTATGAAATCGAGAAGACAGACTTTTCTTCATTATAGCACCACTTTCTTCTTCACACAATGAAACAGAGGTAGACTCAGTAAGAATATAACGCTGAGCAGATTCTCCTCACTAAAAACGGGATGGGAGTCGTTTAAGACTTCTCTTTTATCTCCTTAAGCTCCTTCAAGGAATAGAAGGTACCCCGCCAGTAAATGCCGCCTTGTTTCAGTGTGATCAGCACTGAGCGCACAATGATGCCCAGAAAAAGGAGAGCAGAGGCAGGAAATAAAAATAGATCAACCCCAATGTGCCCGCTCAGTTTAAAAGTGTGGGCAGCATATAAGCCAAGGATCATTACTACCGTGAGCAAGTACAGCCACATAAGCCAGCCGCTGAACAGCCATACGGCAACAAAAGGAAAGATGAAACACACAAACTGGGCGACACAAGCGGCTCCGGCCAACCACAAACTGTAGCCGAGTCCGGCAAAACTGTTTTTCTCCAGTCCCCGAACAGCGGAAGGCAGATCCGGATACCATTCCACGCTCAGATGATCGAGTGCGGTTAAGAACCTCTGCTTCAAACCTGCTTGCTTCACTTTGAGGCCCAGCTGAAGATCATCATCAGGACGCGTGGCCAGGCTGCGATGAGTGCCGATTTTCTCATAGGCGCTCTTCCGCATCATGTTAAAAGCACCGATCCCCATTCCTTTTTTGAGTTGCTTGTCATTGTTTGCTTTCCAGGGCTGAAAAAACAGCATGAACGAAAAGAAAAAATAGCGGACAAACATCCGGAGCAGCAAAGGTTTGGCCATGATTTTTGGAGACAGGGTTAAATGATCAACCTTGTGAGTGTCCATATAGTTCACGGCGTCGCTAAGCACAGATGGTTCAAAGCAGACATCGGCATCCGTAAACAGCAGATAGTCCCCCTTAACAGACAGATACCCTTGGTAAAGGGCATGATTTTTTCCCAACCATCCTTCAGGCAATGTTGTGACGTGCCTCACGATTAACGGGATACGGCTATGCTGATTTGCCCAGCCCTTTAATTTTTCCAACTTGGCCCCTGTCTCATCCCGGGAACGGTCGTTAATCACAATGACTTCGGTACAGGGATAATCTTGACGCAAGAGACGTTGTACGGTCTCTACAATGGTGTGCCCCTCATCTTTGGCGGCAATAATGACAGAGACAGTGGCTCCCGACCGAACAGGCGTCTTTGTGCGGGGCAGGGACTTAAGCGCGGGCAAGCCACGTATACTTTCGTAAGCGATATACAGCCAGTACCCCAGGGTGAGGATGGCGAGCAAGACGATGAACAGCATGTGCCCAAAATCTCCTTTCATTAAATTCATTTTAATCTAGTCTGGGTTCGTTTAAAATAAAAATAAAAAGATCAAGTTATGTTTGTGCAGGAAAGGGGCAACATGGTGAGCCACATTCTGACCCAAAAGCTGGATGAAGAAAAAGTGTTTAAAGATCCTGTCCATCGCTATGTCCATGTGTATGACAAACTGATCTGGGACCTGATCAACACCTCCGAGTTTCAGCGCTTGCGGCGCATCCGCCAATTGGGAACCAGCTATGTGACATTTCATGGCGCAGAACACAGCCGTTTTAATCATTCTCTGGGTGTGTACGAAGTAATGCGCCGTATTTTGGAAAAGTTTATGACCCGCCCTGCCTGGCAAGAGGCAATGCCGGGGTGGAGTGAAGAGGACCGCATGTTGTGTTTGTGTGCCGCTCTTTTGCATGATGTAGGCCATGGCCCTTTCTCCCATAGTTTCGAAAAAGTGTTTAACACCGATCATGAAGAATGGACAGGCAAGATTTTACTAGGGGAGACTGAAATCAATCAGGTCTTAAAACAGGTGTCGGACGACTTTCCCCACAAAGTGAATGAAGTGATTGCCAAAACGTATGAGAACAAATTGGTGGTCAGCCTCATCTCCAGTCAGATCGATGCCGACCGCATGGACTACCTGTTGAGGGATGCTTATTATACGGGGGTCAATTACGGCAACTTTGATTTGGAGCGTATTTTGCGGGTGATGCGCCCCCACGAGGAGTATGCGGTGATCAAATACAGCGGCATGCATGCCGTTGAAGATTACATCATGTCCAGGTACCAGATGTACTGGCAGGTTTATTTTCACCCGGTGACACGCAGCGCGGAAGTGATTTTGCGCAAAATTTTCAAACGAGTCAAAGATCTGTATGACGAGGGTTATGACTTTAACTGCCAACCTCATCTGCTGAAGGGGTTTTTAGAAGAAAAAATGGACCTAAAGGACTATTTAAGGCTGGATGAAAGCACAATCCTGTACTACTTTCAGATGTGGGTGGAAGAAGGGGATAGCATTCTGGCCGACTTGTGTGATAGATTTATAAATAGACGACTATTCAAGTACGTGGAATTTAATCCGTCCATCCATATGCGTCTGTATTCCGAGCTGGAGCAGCTCTTTAGACAGGCAGGCGTCAATCCCGATTATTATTTGGAATTTGAGTCTTCTTCCGACCTGCCCTATGATTACTACCGCCCCGGCGAAGAAGGGGAGCGCTTGCCTATCCATCTATTAATGCCTGGCGGGGAATTAAGGGAGCTGTCGCGGGCGTCTCATATTGTGCAGGCGGTTTCGGGCAAAGCGCAGACGGATCACAAGATTTATTTTGCCCAAGACCTGCTGGAAGAACGGGAGCAAGCGGGTTGCCGGGATGTGGTGGCCAAGATCAGACAAGCCCTGAGGGATGCGGAAAAGAGCGGAGCAAGATAAAGGGGGACGTACAGTGTTAAAGGAACATGCCAAGCTAATGTGTTTGCTGCAGCAGGCCGGGGAGATCAGCGGCCGCAAAAAGCTGCAGAAAATCGTGTATATCTCCAAAAAGTTTAAGTTTGACTTTGGTGAACGGTTTAACTTCCACTTTTACGGTCCGTATTCCGAGGAGTTAAGTCTTAAAATGGAGGAGTTACATAACCTGGGGTTTATCAGTGAGGATAAGGAGCACAAAAGCGGTTATACCCAGTATACGTACCGGTTGAGCGAAAAGGGAGAGGAATTTTTGCGCCTGTATCCAACGGAGATCAAGGGGCTAGAGCCTTTTGTGCGCCGGCTGAATCAGGAGAGCTCGCGCTTCTTGGAACTGGTTTCCACTCTCCTCTACTTTGATCATCTGCCCCAAGAGGAATTGATCAGCAAGGTGCAGAAAGTGAAAAGCAAACAAAAGTACACCGATGAAGAGGTGCACAAGGCGCTCAAGTTTATTGATGAACTGCGTGCTCTCTGCCATGTATGACGACCGGTTAACTGTGAACGTTTTGTGACATTATATCAACAGGGGATACGACTGGCTTCAAAAAGAGTAAAATGAAATTGAAGTCGCTAACATAAATAGACTGGGACAGCCAAAAGGCAGGAGGGATCACTCCTGCCTTTTGGCGTATGAACGGGATGGTCTGGCTAGGATGTTGGTCTGTCTGGAGGATTAAGACTGGGGAGGTTCATTGGCTTGCGGTTCCCGCCACCATTGTTTTAACCGTTGCCAGAAAGAAGCCGATTCATCCACTTCCAGCGGTTCGGGGATGGTATCAGGATCCGGCAAGTGCTCCGTACAAACGTCCACTGGTTCCGTGCCCTTTTTAAAATACAACAACCGTTTTACAGGACAGTGCTCGGTGGCCAGAAGTCCGTTCTCCGGATTAATATATGTACCGACAACACCGTTCGGGACAGGAAATAGTGCAGGGGGCTGATCAGCCAGCGCCTTCTCCAGGAAATGGGCCCACAGGGTGGCTGCCAGCCGCCCGTCATTGTTATGGTTGATCAGGCGGTTTTGGTCATAGCCCACCCACACGCCGGCCACCAGCTGGGGGGTAAAGCCGATCATCCAGGCATCCGTGTCGGTGGAACCGGTTTTACCTGCTGTGGGCCGGTTTAAAATGGAAGCCACCCGGTGACCGGTCCCCCCCTCTTCAAACACATGCTCCAACATGCGGTTGAGGATGAAGGTGTTATTGGGGTCCAGGATGGACATCAGCCGGGGCTCTTCATGGACAAGGATGTTGCCGTGACGGTCTTCAATTTTAGTAATGGCCAGCGGTTCCGCCTGCACACCTTGATTGGCAAAAGCTGCATAGCCCTTCACCATTTCCAGCAAGGTGACGTTTTGAGCTCCCAGGGCCAGGGCAGGCAGGGGGTTAAAAGGGCGGTCAAACCCAAAGCGGTGAAGGGTGTCCACGAAGGTCTCTTCACCAAGATGCATGATCGTCTTGACTGCATAGATATTGTCTGAACGGGCAATGGCCTGTTCCAGGGTGATATAGTCATTGGCATAGTGGTCATTGAAGTTGCGGGGGGTATAAGTGGCCCGCCCGTTATCGTAGGTAAAGGTGGTCGGCTCGCTTTTCATCAGCGTTACCGGGGTAAAGCCGTGTTCCAGAGCAGCATAGTATAAAAAAGGTTTAATGGAAGACCCCGGATGACGTTCAGCCAGCACCCGGTTAAACTGGGACTCCCCATAGTCCCGTCCCCCCACCATGGCCTTGATATACCCCGTGCGAGGGTCAAGGGCTAAAAGTGCGCCTTGTAAAGGCCGGTCAGCGGGCATATGTTTCTCAAACAAGTTTTCGGCCAGACGTTGCATATCGGCATCAAGGGTGGTGTAAATGTGCAAACCCCCGTGATCAAAAACGTCTTCTGTAATGCCATAGCGCTCCAGCGCCTGCTGGCGGACAAAATCCCGGAAATAAGGGGCCAGATTGGCATCTTGGCGGTGTTCTTCGGCGGAAATAAGTGATAGTGGCTCGGCTGCCGCTTCCTCCCGTTCGGCCGTCCTGATATAGCCCTGTTCTTCCATCAGGCGTAAGATCAGCTCCTGCCGTGATTTGGCATTATCGTAATTCAGCCAAGGGGAATAATAACGCGGCCCTTTGGGGATGCCGGCCAAGAGGGCGCTTTCTGCCAGAGTCAGCTCTCTGGCTGACTTGCCGAAATACAGATTGGCGGCCGCTTCAACGCCATAGGCGGAATGCCCGAAATAGATTTGATTTAAATAGTGCTCCAGAATTTGTGTTTTGGACAGGTGCAGTTCAAGTTGAATGGTATATAGTGCTTCTTTCAGTTTTCGCTCCCATGTTTTGCTGTGGTCCAGGTATAAATTGCGGGCCAACTGCTGGGTGATGGTACTGGCCCCTTCTGTATAGGCACGGCTCTGGATATTGGCCACGATGGCACCGCCAATACGTTTGGGATCAAAGCCAAAGTGTTGGTAAAAGCGCTGATCTTCCACAGCAATAAACGCTTGCAACAAGTGAGGGGGCAGTTCTTCGATCGGGACAAATGTCCGGTTTTGGCCTTGATAGATTTGGTCAATGATTTCCCCGTCAGCAGAGTAAATCGTCGTTGTCTCCTGAATTTGAAACGGGGGCAAGGGCTGTGAGCGTAAATATAATAAACTTAAGAGCAGAATAGAGGACAGCAAGATGGTCATGATAAATGTAAACAAAAGAACTTTGGTCAGCCATTTCAAAAAGCGGACCAGCCACGATTCATGGATGACTTCCATTGGCAATCCCCCCATATGTTGCGATATGTGACGACTAAGTGATACTGCTAACAGTATGGGGAAGATCAAACCGTTTTATACGAATAAGAGACTTGCATTTTTAGAAAGGTTGGCTATAATTGCTTTGTTGGTGACGAAAAACACAAGGGGTGAATAAGGAGTGGAATTGTGGTTTACCGAACTGCAAACCAAAGCACACGGTATCACTACCAAAGTAAAGCAAACGTTACATAGTGAAGAGACAAAATATCAACAACTTGATGTTATAGAGACTGAAGAATTTGGCACCATGCTCGTTTTGGACGGGATGGTGATGACAACCGATAAAGATGAGTTTGTCTACCATGAAATGATGAGCCACGTCCCTTTGATGACCCATCCGCAGCCTAAAAAAGTGCTGGTGGTTGGCGGAGGTGACGGGGGAACGATCCGGGAAGTACTGAAACATCCCAGTGTAGAGAAAGCGGTCCTGGTGGAAATTGACGGCCAAGTGATCGAGTACTCTAAAAAGTTTCTGCCCAATATTGCCAAAGAGCTGGATAATCCTCGTGTAGAGGTGCTGGTAGATGACGGATTTATGCATATCCACCAGCATAAAAACGCATACGACGTCATTATGGTCGACTCCACCGAGCCGGTCGGACCGGCAGCCAAGCTGTTTGAAAAAGGTTTTTATCAGGGAATTTACGAGGCTTTGACTGCGGATGGGATGTTTGTCGCCCAAACAGACAACCCCTGGTTTCACGGGGACTTGATCCGTAAAGTGTTTGCCGATGTGAAGGACATTTTCCCCATTACCCGCTTGTACACTTGCAACATTCCCACCTATCCCAGCGGAATGTGGACCTTCACCATCGGCTCCAAAAAGTATGATCCTTTAAGCGCGAGCTTGCCGGGACAACTGGACTTTGAAACCAAATACTACACGCCTGAGGTACATCAAGCGGCGTTTGCATTGCCCAAATTTGTTAAGGATTTAATCGAGTAGGCCTTGGTATAGGAACGGTCCCCACATTTTCATCCCGGGGATAAGATGAATCAGGATTTTTACAGACAGGGCCTGAAGGAGGATGACCATGCGTTTTGATGAAGCCTATTCGGGGCAGGTGTTTATCGCCAGCCATCCTCATTATGAGGAAAGTGAAGCGGTGATCTATGGCATGCCTATGGATTTCACAGTCAGCTTCCGGCCAGGATCACGCTTTGGTCCAGCCCGCATCAGGGAAGTGTCTATCGGTTTGGAAGAGTACAGCCCCTATTTGGACCGTCATCTTCAAGACATCCGCTTTTTTGATGCCGGAGATATTCCGCTGCCTTTCGGCAATCCGGCCCGCAGTTTAGACATGATTGCTGACTTTGTGCGCAAGGTGCTGCAGGATGGCAAATTTCCCCTGGGCCTGGGCGGAGAGCATCTGGTTACCTGGCCCATCATTCAGGAAGTCCAGTGCCGGTTTAAGGATGTTTATCTCATCCATATCGATGCCCATGCCGATTTGCGGGAAGAGTATGAGGGTGAGCCGCTCTCTCATGCCACGCCCATCAGAAAAGCATGCCAGCTGTTGGGGCCGGAGAGGGTCTATTCGTTCGGTATCCGTTCCGGAACACGGGAAGAATTTCAGTATGGGCGGGAATCCGGCATGCATTTTTACCCCTTTGAAGTGGTCAAACCATTAAAAGAAGCACTGCCCTCAATGGCCGGAAAAAAAGTTTACGTGACCATTGACATTGATGTGTTGGATCCTGCTTTTGCCCCGGGAACGGGCACAGCTGAAGCAGGAGGAATCAGTTCCACTGAACTCTTGGAAGCGATCCATTTGCTAGCTAAAGCTGATGTTGATATCGTGGGTGCGGATCTGGTGGAGGTGGCACCTGTGTATGATCCGACAGAAAAAACACAGATTGTCGCTTCCAAGCTGGTACGAGAGATGCTGCTGGGCTGGGTCAAATAAAACTGCTGTGCTGGGCAAAATTTAAGTTCAAAAGGTTAACTGGTCCCTCAACGTCAGGGTTGTGTCAAGTGATTGATGCTATGCTATAATAGAGCCAAATCCCATATATTGACCTGTTCCACTAGGGGTGCCCGCAGGCGGGCTGAGAGGGGCAGTTGCCCCAACCCTTTGAACCTGATCTGGGTCATGCTAGCGGAGGAAAGTGGAACAGAAATGGCCTTTCAGGTTGTCCATACATGGGGTCAGCTGTTGGCAATCTGGTATGGATACATTTCTGTCTCGACCACTCCTCCTTTGGAGTGGTTTTTTATGTAGTTACACTTAAAATGGAGGGGAGAATGATGGAACGAGAACGTCTGCTTATTATGGTGGAAACAGCTGTTATGGCTGCTGTAGCCTATGTATTCAGTTTTATTAAATTTGGAGCGTTATGGGCCTACGGAGGCTCAATTTCACTGGTTATGGTACCGATCTTTGTACTGGCTTTGCGCCGGGGATTGACGGCAGGTTTGATCGCTGGACTCATTGTGGGTATCATAAAGGTAGTGCAGGGTGGTTATGTGGTGCATCCCGTGCAGTTGGTGCTGGATTATCCTTTGGCTTACGCCCTGTTGGGAACAGCAGGTCTGTTTGCCCTTCATAAGACCCGCGCTTCCGGGAAAATGATGGGGTTGGCTGCAATTGGCATTGTGCTGGCTTCAGGATTGCGTTTTCTCAGTCATTTTATCTCTGGTGTGGTATGGTTTGGGGCTTATGCCCCTGAAGGAATGCCTGTGGCCACCTATTCTGCCTTGTACAATCTGTCCTATTTATTACCAGAAATGATCATTAGTTTAGTGATTATGATTTTATTGATCAAAATGCGTCCCCAACTTTTCAAAGTTAGGTGATGAGATGCGTGAAAAACAATCAGTGATGTTAAATATTCATGTCCAAACTTTTGAACACGGTCAACCGGTGGATGAGCAGGTTGAAACAGTGCCGGGAATGTTGTATCGCAAAGGAAAGGTCTATTATCTCAAATATATAGAGCATAGTGAAGAAGGCCCCATTAATACGACGTTGAAGCTGGAGGAAGACCGGTTGACGGTGATCCGTCATGGCGCGGCCAGCATGAACCATGTGTACCGGCCGGGCACCACCACACGAGGCATCTACCATACGCCGTATGGACCGTTACACATGGAGACCCATACCACCGCCTATCGGTTTAAACCGCTGGCCACTATCTCAGAACAGCAAGGGGAACTGCATTGGGCTTATTATTTGTCTCTTAATGGCAATGGCGTAAGTGATATCCACTTTACCCTGACGCTCACAGCCAGGGCGCCATGATGAGTGACAACTGTGTCGCCGCCTTAGCCCATAACGGCTGACGGTATAACTGCTCAGGAAGAAGGGGCTTACAGTCCTTTAAATCCTGCTTAAAAATGGTTTCCATCCGTTGGCAAATATGACGGTCATAAATAAACAACCCGGCTTCAAAGCTGTAATAAAAACTGCGCCGGTCCAAATTAACACTGCCGATATTGGCGATATAATTGTCCACTAAGGCAATCTTGGCATGGTAAAAACCTTTCTCGTACAAATAGATTTCCACGCCAGCGGGCAACAATTGTTTGTGAAAATGGAAGGAAGCATAGTGGGCCAGAGGATTGTCTGTCCGTTTGGGTACGATCAGCTTAACTTCGATCCCTCTTTTTCTGGCCTGTTTCAAGGCCTCGATCATTTCCTGATCGGGGACGAAGTAGGGGGTGCCCAGCCAGACCCGCTCTTTGGCCGCACAAATCACTTTAAGATAACTGTCCTTGGCCATGGAGCGGGTCATATCCGGACCGCTGGGCACCACCTGGGCCAAGATGGTTCCTTGATCATGCTGCTGGGTTTCTTCTGTGGTAAACGTGGGGAAAAACTGCTCGTTTTCCTCCAGCAATTCCCCTGTGGTATAGTACCAGTCTGTAGCAAAAATACGCTGCATAAGTAATACACTTTCCCCTTCAATCAACAGGTGCACATCTCGCCAGAAGCCTGTATTGGGGTCACGATGTACATATTCATCCCCTACATTCAAACCCCCCGTAAAGGCAACGTTGCCATCAATCACCACAATTTTGCGGTGATTGCGGAAGTTCATGTACGGCAAAAAGCGCAGCCGGGGAGGGGTAAAGACGCTGCACTGAATACCCCGCTTTTGTAACTCCTTAAACCTTTTCCCGCCAATCAGTGAATGGCTGCCCACGCCGTCAACCAAGAGACGGACCTGAACCCCTTCCTGTACTTTTTGTTCCAGTTTCTCAAACAGTTTATTAGAGATATGATCGTTCTGCACCGTGTAGAACAGGATGTGCACATGATGTTTCGCCTTTGCTATTTCCTCAAACAAAGCGGGAAACAACTCTTCTCCGTTATTCAGAATGCGCAAGCGGTCATTTTGGGTGAGGGGAAAATCAGTGTTTGCTTTAATAAACTGCAACACCTCAGTGTGGAGTTCCAGTTTAAAGCGTTGTTCAGCTTCCTTGACCGAAAGGCGTTCATTGAGATTGTGTCTGACGCGCTGGAACAAGCGCCCGTCTGCCTGTTCCTTTTTTTGAAATTGCCGGCGCAAGTATACATGCTGTCCCGCCACATAGAGGGCGGCCAGGCCGATTATACCGATCACAATCACTAAGATGATTAGCAGGGTCAACATGGATCATCTCCTTTATGGCGTTCCAAGGCATGCGTATCTTATAGTATTGGAGATGACCGTTCAAAATATCACTCCGGAAGGCGAACTTTGCTGTTTTTCAAGATGTGTCCGTCATAGCGGAACTCACCCAGCCAGGTTTCTTTCTTTACAATTGCTTTTTGGCAGCACTGGCTGCGGTAACGGGAGGTGTTTAAGCGCCGGCGTATTCCCAGGTAACGTTCACAGCCTTGGCAATACAGTTTATAGGCTTTCTGAGGAAGTTGCACGCGCTGAGTGGAGATGGCCCCTACGCGTTTTAATTCCTGTTCAAAGACAGGATGATGGTCTTGATAGGGCTGGCCTTGAATAAATAAATGATAATGGCATAACTCATGCAACAAAACAGCGACGAAAATGTCCCTGTCAATCCATTGGGCGGCGTATTTGCTCAGCTCAATTTTGAGGGGTGTCCGTTTCCCACTTTGTTCAGTAAACAAGAAGCGGCCCATGGTTCTCCTCAGGCGCCCGTTCCAGGCAACAGGAATCTGGCACGGCTTTCCCCAAAAGTGGAGGGACAGTTTGTTGGCCAGCCGCTTTAATTTTTGGGGGTCCATATCAACGGTACGTTTGGGTGTCTCGTGTTCAGGCATTGTGATCATGTTCCTTCCCCTTTTGCTGCTTAATCCTAGTTTACCATGAACAGCGAGCAGCAACGCACCCATATGTGAAGTGTGGTCCATGTCAGAACAGCAGGTGTTGATGTTCTATTGAAACAATAGGCCTAATGTTATAATTGAGAAAGATTGAAATGGACCATTTACGAATTGAACAGTTATTGCATCAGGCCGACCAAGCACTGTATCATGACAAAGAGGTCATGCACAACAGGTAATAACTTATTATCTGTAAGCCAACAAGTACCTGACCAACACGTAAACAGGAGGTCTCCTTGAAATGATCAAGCCTTTGGCGTTAAGCCTCACTCCAACACCCTTGCACCCACTGGAGCGTTTGAGTGAAGATTTGGGGGTGGAAATCTGGATCAAGCGGGATGATCTGACCGGATCCATCGTGACGGGAGGAAATAAAATCCGCAAGCTGGGGTATATTATGGCTGATGCCTTAGCTCAAGAGGCCGACACCGTGCTCACCACAGGGGGACCGCAGTCTAACCACGCCAAAGCGACAGCTGCTGTCGCCGTGCAGGTGGGCTTAAAACCGGTGCTGGTGCTGGCTGGACGTGATCCCGGCCAGCGACGGGCCAATTTGTTTTTCAACCATCTCCTCGGGGCAGATATTCGTTTCAGCGGAGCCCGTACGGCGGAAGAGATGGAGGCTGCGCTGGAAGAGGCTTATCAGTCCCTTGTCCAAGAGGGACACAGGCCCTATTTAATTCCTATCGGCGGTTCCAACGGCTTGGGTGCCTTAGGTTATGTAGATGCCTATCAAGAGTTGGGGGAACATGATTTTGACTTGATTGTGGTAACTGCCGGAAGCGGGGGGACGTTTGCCGGTCTGTTTTTGGCTAATGAACGGGCCGGACGGTATGACTCAACCCGCATCTTGGGAATCAGCCCCTGGCTGCCCGCACCCGATATCGCCGACAGAATCAAGCGCTGCATTTATGAATGTGAACCGGCCTGGGAAGAGAAGGAGTTACTGCTTGATGATGCCTATATCGGTCCCGGTTATGGCAAGCTGACGGCAGAAGCCCAGGCAGCCATTATAAATCTGGCCCGCCTGGAAGCGATTATTCTGGATCATGTCTACACCGGCAAAGCGATGGCAGCCCTGATCGATTATATTGAAACAGGAAAAATCAGCCCCAATGAGAAAGTGCTCTTTTGGCATACAGGAGGAGCGCCGGGGCTGTTGGCCATACAGGACCGGTTTTTTTAAGGCAGTTAAAGTTGAGCGTTAAAATTCTATCCCACAGAGGTCTTTTCCTTGCCAATCAGTTAGACCCTCAATTTCTAAAAAGCAAATGTCCTTGATTTAATTTCTAATAATAATAATTCATTGCCTGTATTTGTAAGAAATAAACATTGAATTTTCTTAACATAAATATAAAACTAAGTCCTAATCATGATTCTGAACGGAAGGGGAATTAGAGTGAATAGAACTATTAAACTGACTGATGAACTGTCGATTCATATTTATGCATTTTCAGACTATATTACATGTGTGGAGGTGATGATAAATGGTCAACTATTCAATGTTTTCTGTTCAGAAAATACCTGTATTGAAGAACTGTTATGTGAACGGGATTGGATAGTTAGTTACATTAATAATAATGTGAATCAATCTAATGATTTTTGAGAAAGAAGTGGGAGAAATGTTTCTTGGTGTTGTCTTTGCGTTATTGAGCGCAGTATTTTTTTTCTTCTAATTTTATTTTAGTACAATTGGGAATGAGGAGAAGTAAGAACGACGACGGTGTGTTGATAAACATTGCGATTAACGTTCTTGTTTTAGGACTTATTTACTTAATAGTTTTTTTTAAGAGGGAAAATTCAATATCTTTAACATTGTCGGGAATCACAGCTTTTGTTATTGCTGGTCTCTTTACTAGCTTTTTGGGGAGATCATCCGTATTTGCGGGTATACGCAGAATTGGCTCGTCAAGAGCGGCAGCCATTAAAAACTCGTCCCCCATTTTTACTATTTTATTTGCATTATTATTTTTGAAAGAATCCATCACTTGGTTAAATGCGTTAGGAATATTGTTTATACTTACAGGGTTGTGGCTAACCGGTTATGAACAATGGCGAAAAAACGGTTTTTCTATCAAAGGACAGATATGGATTGGAATGGCCTTTGCTGTGCTTGCGGCTTTTTCTTTTGGAACTGGTTTCGCCATAAGAAAAATGGGTATGGAACAGGTTCCAGACCCATTTTTGGGAGCATTAATCGGGGCTATAGTTGCCTTAAAAGCTTATTGTATTTTTTTAGCTGCAAAACGTCGGTTACTGCTTACGGTTAAATTGCAGTTTCAACAATTTAATTTGTACTATTTGCTGGCCGGATTTGCAACTTGTTTAGGCTCGTTAACTTTTTTTATTTCAGCATATTTCACACAAGTCTCTTATACAGCCACTTTAACTGCTATAGAACCAGTTCTTACTTTGCTACTTTCTTACATTTTTTTGAAAGAACAAGAGAAAATTCAACTGATGGTGATAATCAGTGCTGTATTTATTTTTTTGGGAATTATGATATTAACCATTTCATCTTTATTATAAATATTGATACAGGGCAATTCAGTATTGTAAAATGAGGAAAAATTATATATGCATTCGCTGGAGGGCATTCAAGATGTACTACAAAAAGCTCGAGTTGCCTGAAACCGAAGTGTATTTATATGAAAGTATACATTCCAAAGGTGAACATGTTTCCGAACATTATCACAATGTATATCAAATTTTATATGCGTTGGATGGGGAAGGAACAATTATTTTGGACGGGAGAGAGTATGTATTTTCGAAGGATTGTATTGTTTTAATAGTACCTAACTCCGTTCACTCCATCCAGGCCCATACTAAATTAGCTGTTTTGGTATTTGCTTTTTCCAGAATGGCTTTAGGTTTGTTTGGAGAGCAAGGTATTCTTAACATTTTTAATAATAAATCAAAACATTATGAGCTGGATCCTTTTACTGCTAGTGAAGTGAGACAACTGCTGCGGAAAATGTTATTTGAACAAACAGATTATGATTATTTATGTCAATTTGCCACGCCTGTTTATCTTTTAGAGACGTTATTAATCTTGGCAAGATTGCACACTGTGACTAGATGTAATGATGCCAATGAAATGAGATCTTTGCGTATTCGAGAATATATCAATACACACTACTTTGAAAATATAACCGCGCAACATTTAGCCTCTCGTTTTGGTATTTCCACCCGCTACATGAATGATATATTTAAAGCGAAGTTCAATGAAACTCCCCTCCAATACTTGCAAAAAGTTAGAATTAACCGTGCTAAAGAACTATTGCTCGAGACAGATAAAGATATTATCTCGATTTGTTTTGAAGTGGGTTATGAATCGTTAAGTACTTTTTATCGAACCTTCAGAAATCTTACAGGTATCTCACCAAACAAATTTCGGACCTCTCAAGTATATAGTAATCATAAAGTTTCGTTCCATAATTAAGAATTTTTTCTTATATCAATAAGAATAGAAGGTTGTAGTAATTTAAAAATAAAAATAAATGCTGTTCTATTTTTGTGAAGAGAGGGGTCATAAAATGATGATTAAGAACAACCTTCTATTTTCAATAATCTTGTTAATAGCAATAGTATTAGCGGGATGTGGAGATTCTTCAGTAAGCAGTACCGATGACGGTAATCAACAAGATATTGAGTCGAAAGTAGATGAAGGGAATAACGAGGAATATGTAATTAATTTTGCTCATGTGGTAAGATCCAGCACCGCAAAGGGGCAGGCAGCGGAAAAGTTCGCCGAACTTATAGAGGCTAGAACAGATGGCAGAATTAAAGTGGAGGTTTATCCTGACTCTCAATTGGGAAATGACAGAGAAATTACGGAACAGATGCAATCTGGAACGATTCAAATGAATGCACCTTTTACGGGCGTACTACCATCCTTTGTACCACAATTCCAAGTGTTTGATTTGCCTTTCTTATTTAATGACAGAGATGTTGCTTACAAAGCCATGCACGGTGAATTGGGAGTTTTATTAAACGAATATTTGAGTCAACAAGGATTACGAGCCTTAGGATATTGGGATGGCGGATTTAAACATTTAACCAACTCTGTTAGACCTATAGAAAAACCAGAGGATATGGAGGGTTTGAAGTTTCGAGCTTCTCAAAGTCCATTGCTTATTGCGCAATTCAGAGCTTTAGATGCCGGAGGAGTATCGATTGATTTCTCTGAGTTATATACAGCTCTGCAAAACAAAACGGTAGATGGACAAGAAAATCCTTTATCTAATATTGTTAGCCAAAAGTTTTATGAAGTCCAAGATTATTTGACATTGAGTGCACATGGGTATATGGGATATGTTTGGTTGATTAGTGAAAATTTCTATCAACAACTCCCCGATGATCTTAAGCAAATCCTTGAAGAGGTAGCTAAAGAGGTGACCGAGTGGCAGTGGGAGCAAGCAGCTGCAAATGAAGAAAAATACATGGAAGAATTAAAGGCTTCGGGAATACAAATAACTGAACTAACGCCTGAAAACCGGGAAGCATTCATTCAAGCCACAAGAAGTGTATATGATGAGTTTATGGAAATCGAAGGTAGCGAACAACTTCTAGAAGCGGTTCGCAAAGCAAGTGGAAATTAAATACCGATTTTAGATGAGGACGGTGAAAGCCGTCCCATTTTTCAAGTGAGGGTGATGTGATAAAGATGCGTAAACTGAATTATTTTTTGAATCACATTGAGGAATACATTGGTGTATTCTCGCTTATATTTTCTTCTTTTCTAGTTTTTGTACAAGTTGTTTTGCGTTATATATTTAATTACTCTTTATATTGGTCTGAAGAGGTCGTCAGATATTTAATCATTTGGTTTATTTTTATTGGAAGCAGTATGGCTGTTAGGGAAAAAGCCCATGCTGCTGTAGACGTTGTCGTTATGTATTTGCCAATTGCACTTAGGACGGTTTTTGTTGCAATCGCTAACACTCTTGCTATTATATTCTGCGTGATTCTTATTTATTCCGGTATGAAAAACGTTTTTAATGTAATGGAATTTGGGACAGTAACTCCTTCCCTCGGGATCCCCATGTACATTCCTTATTTGGCTATACCTGTAGGTGCTACTTTAATGCTAATTCGCTTTATTCAGATCCTCTTCCAGGATATGAAGGGTATTTGGTCGGGACAAAAGGCTGTAGATGACACGATGGAAAAGGGGACGAAAATATAATGATATTTATCATTTTCATTATTTTGTTGCTACTAAGTACTCCGATTGCAGTTGCGATAGGTTTGACATGTGTTATAGCCATGTTAAAGAGCAATGCTTCCATTGATGTGCTTGCTAGGACGATGTTTTCAGGAATAGATTCATTTGCGTTAATGGCTATCCCTTTTTTTATCTTTGCCGGAGATCTTATGTTGGCTGGGGGAACTTCAAAAAGACTGATAGATATGGCCAAGAAATGGGTGGGATGGACTACAGGCGGTTTGCCCATTGCCGGTGTCTTGTCGTCGATGTTTTTTGCAGCCTTATCCGGGTCTAGTCCTGCAACAGTAGCTGCAATTGGTAGTGTTATGATTCCATCTTTAAAAGAAGCAAGGTATTCTCCAACTTTTGCGGTAGGTTTAATGTGTGCGTCAGGATCATTAGGGATTATCATACCGCCAAGTATTACACTCTTGGTTTACGGTGTGGTTGCAGAAGTTTCTATAGGTAAATTATTTATTGCTGGTATTATCCCTGGAGTATTTATTGGAATTGTATTAATAGTGGTTAGTTACTTTATAGCAAAGAAAGAAGGACATCAGCCAGACCAAAGGGCAAGTCTTAGGGAAGTATGGGAATCTACCAAAAATGCGTTTTGGGGAATAATAATGCCTGTCATTGTACTGGGAGGCATTTACAAAGGGATATTCACACCAACGGAGGCAGCTGCAATAGCTATTATTTATAGTCTATTTATTGGCTTTGTTATTTATAAAGAGCTGACTTTTAAAGAGTTGTTTAGGGTGGCAAAACGCTCAGTCGTTACTTCTTCTATGGTTATGTTTGTCATTGCTGTTGCCAAAGTGTTTAGTTGGTATTTGACGTTCGAAAGAATTCCCACAGAGATTGCGGCTCAGTTAGTACAACTGTCATCATCACCTGTAATGATTTTAATACTCATTAACATTTTACTCCTTATCGTTGGGATGTTTATGGACGCAAGTGCCGCTGTTTTAATTCTTGTTCCTCTATTATTACCTATCGTGATTGAAATGGGAATTAGCCCTATACATTTTGGGATTATTATGATTGTTAATTTGGCCATAGGCATGTTAACACCACCGTTTGGCTTGAATCTTTTTGTTGCTTCAGGGGTTAGTAAAATACCGTTAACTCAGGTTACTAAGGGAGCTTTACCATTTATTATCGTGCTTATACTTGCTTTATTAGTTATAACTTTTGTTCCTCAATTGTCTACTTTTTTGCCTGAATTTGTTTATGAGAATTGACAGGTGTGTGCAATATATCATATCCGTCCTTTTTATAATATAAGTCATTGCTCCTTATCAGCTAATAGAACTTCCGACTTTAGGAAATTGTTTCTCATAACTGTAAGATATGAAGGTAAAGTTTAGTTAGAATGAAACAGAGCTTACGCAATAAAGAATTGTTCTTAATGGTTGTTGAAAAACCTTAAATGAAATGAGAAAGGGGTAATGACATGGCAACACATACTATAGGTATTATTATGAATGGTGTTACTGGTCGGATGGGAACTAACCAGCATTTAATTCGGTCAATCTTAGCTATTCGAAACCAAGGTGGTGTTACGTTATCGAATGGTGATGTGATTATGCCTGATCCAATTCTCGTCGGGAGAAATGAGAACAAAATACAGGCGTTGGCGGAAGCACACAATATCTCTCGGTGGAGTACAGATCTTGATCAATGCTTAAATGACCCATATAATCTCATTTACTTCGATTCCCAAACAACTGTGCGTCGGGCTCAAGATTTAAAAAAAGCTATTGCTGCAGGAAAACATGTTTATTGTGAAAAACCAACTGCTACCAGCTTGGAGGAATCACTCCATTTGGCCAGACTAGCTAATGATGCAGGTGTGAAAAACGGAGTAGTGCAAGATAAATTATTCCTTCCGGGCTTACTTAAATTAAAAAGATTGATTGATTCTGGATTTTTTGGTCGAATTCTTTCTGTGCGCATAGAATTTGGATATTGGGTATTTGAGGGAAACTGGCAACCGGCACAGCGTCCATCGTGGAATTATCGTAAAGAGGACGGTGGAGGAATTATTATTGACATGTTTCCTCATTGGCGTTACTTGCTTGATAATTTGTTTGGAACTGTTAAAGCAGTTTCGTGCCTTGGTATCACCCATATACCCAAGAGGGTAGATGAACTAGGGAACACATACGAATGTACAGCAGATGATGCTGCGTACGCTACTTTTGAGTTGGAAGGAGGCATTATTGCACAAGTCAATTCTTCTTGGGCTGTAAGAGTTAACAGAGATGATTTGTTCACCATACAAGTAGATGGTACTGAAGGAAGTGCCGTTGCTGGTTTACGTGATTGCAAAGTACAGCATCGTGTCAACACTCCAAAACCAGTATGGAACCCTGATATGCCTAATCCTATAAATTTTAGAGAGCAGTGGCAAGTCATTCCTGACAATCAAATCTTTGATAATGCGTTTAAAGTTCAATGGGAAATGTTTTTGAAACATGTAGTGGCCGATGAGCCATATACACTTGATTTGCTAGAAGGGGCAAAAGGTACACAACTTGCCGAACTGGGATTGCTTTCTTGGAAAGAACGGCGTTGGGTTGACGTGCCAGAGCTTTCTATCGGAGGAGTTAAGGTATGATTGGCACATCATTAAAATTGCCTCGTGCAGATGGTACTTTGTACACCTATAAACCCGGTTACGGAGCTCCGTTTGTAGTACCTAAAGGAAAGTTTAAAAGCAGAGTGGCTTTCGCTGCTGCACATGTTGTATGTAATCCTTTAGCTGATACAGATCCTTTATCCAATGCACAGATTGATTGGGAAAATACTTTGGCATATCGTAGATATTTGTGGTCCATGGGAATGTCGGTTGCGGAGGCAATGGATACCGCTCAGCGGGGAATGGGTCTTAATTGGGTTCAGGCAAAGGAATTAATCAAACGTTCAGTTGCCGAGGCACAAGCTGTTGGCGGTCAAATTGCTTGTGGTGCGGGTACTGATCATTTAGCTCCCAATCCTGACATTACAGTAGAAGAAGTGGAGGCTGCTTACGAAGAACAAGTCTCATTTGTTGAAGAGGTAGGTGGTCAGGTTATTTTAATGGCAAGTCGTGCACTTGCCGCTTGTGCAAAAGGGCCTGAAGAATACGAGAGAGTGTATGGAAAAATATTAAGCCAAGTTTCCCAGCCTGTCATACTGCATTGGCTTGGCGACATGTTTGATCCTGCATTGACTGGTTATTGGGGCCACAAAGACTTGGATTCTGCCATGGATGTCTGCTTACGTATTATACGAGACAATGCAGACAAAGTGGATGGTATAAAACTTTCCTTACTTGATGCTGAAAAGGAAATTAAGATGCGTCGTCTCTTACCCGAGGGAGTCAAAATGTATACCGGTGATGACTTTAATTATCCGGAACTCATTCTTGGAGATAAACAAGGGTATAGTCACGCGTTACTAGGAATCTTTGATGCGATTGCTCCAGCTGCAGCAGCTGCGCTACATGCCCTGGATGAAGGGGACGTTCATAAATACAATTCCCTTATGAATCAAACGGTGCCGTTGTCACGGCATATATTCCAGAAACCGACTTATTCCTATAAAACCGGCATAGTTTTTATGGCTTACCTTAACGGACATCAATCTCATTTTAGAATGATTGGTGGCCAGGAAGGCGCTCGTTCAATTGTCCATCTTTCGGAACTTTTTGTACTAGCAGATCGTGCAGGACTTTTATCTGATCCAGATTTAGCAACAGAAAGAATGCGGCTCGTATTAGAGTTGGCCGGTATACGATAGGAGGAGATGGATAATGGATCAATTTCAAAACATAGAGCGTCTTAGTCTTAATCAAATTACAACGGAAAAGTGGAACATTCGTGAGGCTGTAGATGGTTGTGCAAGGGCCGGTATTCCATGGATTGGTTTGTGGCGTCATAAAATTAAAGAATTGGGGTTGCCTGGAAGTAAAAGATTACTAAGAGATGCAGGTCTTAAGGTTTCTAGTTTGTGTCGCGGGGGAATGTTTCCTGCTGCAACAGCTACGGAACGTCAAAAAAGGCTGGATGATAATCGACGTGCAGTGGAGGAAGCTGCCGAGCTTGGAACAGATGTACTTGTATTGGTGTGTGGGCCTGCACCGGATCGTGATATTGGTGCTGCTCGAAAGATGGTTGAAGAGAGCATAGGAGAATTAGTACCCTATGCCAAATCTTACGGGGTCAAGTTAGGTATTGAACCGTTGCATCCGATGTATGCAGCAGAGCGATGTGTCATCGTAACAATGGAAGAGGCCAATACTCTGGCCGAACAATATCAACCTGATGAAGTTGGTGTTGTAGTAGATGTGTTTCATGTTTGGTGGGATCGTAATTTATACAAACAAATTTCTCGTGCCAAAGACAGAATATTGGGCTTTCACGTTTCAGACTGGATTGTACCTACACCCGATTTGTTGATGGGACGTGGCATGATGGGAGATGGTGTCATTGAATTGCGGAAGATTCGGAAAGCGGTTGAAGCAGCAGGATATGACGGGCCAATAGAAGTGGAAATTTTTAATCATGACATTTGGAACACACCCGGGGATCAAGTGCTCGAGTTGATGAAAGAGCGTTATTTAGAACACTGTTGATTTGCTCAACAAATGAAATGTTCAAGTACCATAAGTGGCTAGCAAGCTGAACGAATGAACATCGGAAAAGCTGTATGAGAGAAAGCTTCACGTACGGTTGATGAGGGAGAGCTGAAAGAAGTAAGGCGACCTTGCGGTGGCCAGAAAATTTCAGCTTTTTTCATGGCAAAGAATGAGAAATGTTAAGGGAGTTATGAGAGTTTCTAAGTGCGGAGCCATAACAACAACATTACTTCAACTTTATTGCCTTTTTTAATCGGTAAACATCATTCTCTAACGCCCACTGTTTTTCGGCAAGCAAGTCGATGCTATCCTTCATCTTTTCCTGAGTGACTTCAATTTGGGTCAGCCGTTCCTCAATGCGGTCTAGTCGTTCCTCGATACGGTCTAGCCGTGCATTGGTGTTTTTGATCTGCTCAGATAACTCCCTTATCGCTTGTAAAATGATCTTTTCATCCATCCGTTTCACCTCATATTTTTTACTATCATTTTACGTTTAAAACGGTAATATTTAAAGCATTTTTTGACGTAAGTTGATGTTAGCCGTTTTCTTTCGCAGGATGATATCAGGCCCCATCCCTTGTTTACCCTGTTTTGATCATTCCTGTTTCGATATAGGTGACTTCTCCAGTGTGGGCATCTATTTTTTCAATGATTTTTCCGTCTCTCTCTTTGTAATCGGGGACATAGACAAGGTGATACACATGAGGCTCATCAAACCGTTTGACAGCCCAGGTCAGTTTCATATCTAAGTTTGCAAAAAACTGGTTGGTTGCCTCCTCTAGTGAGATGGCAGGATCGGGTCAAGCTTTTGCAATTGGGCTTCCTGCCTGGTTGTCAAACGTGTGACGGAGCATTCGCGAATGAGTCCGCTATATTTTCCCACATGAATATGGGCTTGCCTTTCTTCCAGCAAGCGTCCGCGATAATGGCGGTAAAAATAGAAGAGTTGGGTGGGCTCCAACACAATTGAATGCTTTGCTGCTTCGGTGTCATCTTCATGAGGCTCATGTTCTTCTTCTACTACAGCAGGCTCTTCTAATAGATATTTGTCATGGATCGATCCCTCCACCAGTTCCAGGTAGTGCAGGGCTTTCTCTGTTAACACCTCAAGGGGTAAAGGTTCCGCTTGGCGTTCCAGATACGGTTCAAAGGGCAAATTGCATTGACTGAAATGAGCGTGTTCATCGTTATAAATGGAAATCAGGCCCTCCTCTTCATCTTCCTCAGCTGCCACAGGATCCACCCAGCGCACAGTGCCGTCTTCATCACGCTTTTTCACTAACTTTTCAGACACACCCAGCATGGGTTCCAACGATACAGCTGGAGTAACTGGCGAAATTCGCTGCCGGGGGTACTCCTCAGCTTCCATAAATGTGGTCATCGTTTCTATGTGTCTGGAAAGATTAACGGCTATGATGTTATCATTTGGCCCATACACTAGTTGCACTTTGCTATTATCATCAACATCAATGTACAGGCGGATAAACCCAGCCTCCCGCAACTTATCTTCCGCTGTTTCCTTCGTGATCATCGTTTCCGGGTAAAGCAGTTTATACTCCGTTTGTCCCAGATGGCCAGAGGTCAGTTCTCCACTTTTTGAAAACCAGAGCATCAACCAGTGTGAGGAATAGAGATACCAAGTTTCGGATCACGCTCTTGGTAAAGCACCATATAATGTTCATCGTCACATTCGTTCATCATTACAAAATAAACTTCTTTTTCCACAAATGCTTGTACAAATGCTTCTGCCCTTTGTAATATCGTCTCTATTTGTTTCGTTGCATCCATCCCCTTGCCAATAGCCTGCTCCATTTCCATTTCAGCATCTTCGCATTTGTCATAACACAAAAATCTTCCATTTTCATCAAAGGTGATTGTGCCGTACACCTCTCCCGTTTCTTCATCAACAACTTCGTATGACCACTCCGTTTTAGCAATTTGCAGCGGACGATTGATACCAAGCACAGGCTGTAATTTTCTTAAAATATGTTCCATTTACATCCTCCTCTAACTATTTCTAACTGCCGCTCTTGAAGCGGGACAGAACATTCATCTTGCTGTGCCAGCTGTGTCTAAAACTCCGCATAGGAAAACAAGGTGGGCCCGTCATCTATATCACAAGCTTGCTTCCCTTTCACCTTCTTCTCCAAACGGTTGATGCGCTTCATCAAGTCGGCTTCAGCCTGTTGGGGGGTATGGCCAAGCAAGCGCTTGTGTTGTTTCCAGCGTGCATAAGCCTGGCGGGCATAGGTCAAAGCTTTCTCGTTATCCCCAAATTTATGCTCGTACAGTTTGGCACACTCAATCAAAATTTTCAGGCCGTATGGATGTTTGTCAACGGGAAGAGAGTCCCACAGCTCTAAAGCTTTCTCATAATTCCCCCGTTTTTTGTATAAGCTGGCCAGTTGATGGGCAACGGGCACATAGAGGTGATGGCCGGCAGAAAGTGAAGCCAGCAGTTCTTCATAGCAGTTTTGGGCCGGTTCCTCTTGCCCTAACTGTTCCAGCCAGCGGCCCAATTCAACTTTTTCCTCTGCTGTATATGCCCGCCGCCCCAAGACAAGGGAGGATAGATGAATATACAAGCTGATCAAAGACAAAACATCCCATTCGTTATGGCGGAACACGCCTTTGATCGTTTCGGGACAGGGGTCTTGCAGGTAGTCAAAGTACAACATGGGAGCTAAATAACCAGCTGTGTCTCCCTTGCGCCGGATGGACAGTTTGTGTTCTTCAACCACCGCCAGGCGGCAGGAGAGCAGTTCTTGTTTCCACAGCCGCCGGGCTGCATGCAACAGATCGAAATGGCCGAAGCGGGGCAGCTTAGGGACCCGCTCCCGGACAAAGGTGTGCCGTGTCTTCACTTGTGGCCAGTCAAACGCTTTGCCGTTATAGGTGACCAGATTTTTCAGGTCACGGACATCCTGCAAAAATCCATGGTAAAACGCTGCTTCATGAGCGGGGCCGGGCAGGAAAAACTGGGTGATATGCACATGATCCCGTTTCAGCCGGGCATAGCCCAGCAAAAAAATGGTGTTGCCTGTGCCACTGCCCAAACCTGTGGTTTCAGTATCAAAAAAGAGCAGATCTTCTGCCTCAAGAGATTGGGCTCGTGGCTCCCCTTCATTCTTTGCACCCCGGTTAAAAGTAGACAGGGGATGGGAAAAGGCAAGGTCATTCCACTGCTGAACAACCTCTTTGAGCTCTCCAAGCGGGTATAAGCCGTGTTGGTAATCCAACGGATAAGTGATCGTACGTACCAGGGCATACTCATCGTCCAGTACATAGGGGTGAGTATTGAACCTTGCCCAGTTCTCTCGATGGGGAATGTCCGGTTGTCCGGCTTCCAGCTGCTGTCCGGCGTCATGTAAAGTTGGCTGGGTGGTCTGTACGTTTGGTTGTCCTGTTTTGGCCGGGTGTTGTTTCTCCACCGTGAGATGGCTTTTCAACCGGTTCAGCTTCCCTTTAAGTGACAAGGCGGATCCCTTCTCCCCGAATGATGTTCAGCAGGGCCATGGCCAACTGCTTGCGGCTGGCGCTGCTATTCTCCCTTATATCTGCACCATCTGCGGCCCCTACACAGGAAGGACAGCCGCTCTCACACGGACAGCGGAGAATGACTCGTTCCACTTCTTGCAAAATCTTACCGATGCTTTGGTAAACCTGCTCGCTCAAGCCAATGCCCCCGGGATAGCGGTCGTACAGAAAAATCGTAGGCTGCTCATTATGCACCGCTTTCACTTGCGGAGTGACAAATAAATCTTGGGGATCACACATCACGTAAAATGAAGCCACGTGTCTCAATATATGGGCTAAACCGACCAACCCTTGCTCCAGGCGGGCTTCACCGTAAGTGTTCAGGAGATGGGCAGGCAGGCTGACCCAGGCAGCCGTGGTGTGCAACTCTTCTTCCGGCAAATGAATGGGACCGGAACCAATGTTTTCATGGGTTTCAAATTTGATTTTCTTAAAAATAGTAGCCATGGCATTGACGGTTACGTCACCGTACGCGAAGGAGACGCCCCTCTCTTCGCGCTGTTTATCCACTTCCAGCACTTTGAGCTGCACGGCCAGATTGGCATCGGTGTAATAATTAACGTTCACTTCCCGCACGTATGCTTTTTTCTGTTCGTAATCCAGTTTTTCCACCTGATATTGTTTGCCTTGATGCAGGTATATTGCCTCATCATGCAACAAGGTCATAGCGCTGAACCGGTCCATTTCCCCGATCACTTGCACATTGGGGGCCTCTGTCTGATCGATAATCACCACATTTTCTTGGGAGGCCGAGCGCAGGCTGATGTTATGGGCCGGAAAGGAGTCGTTCATCCAGTACCATTTGTTTTTCTGGTAATGCAGCACCTGTTCTTCGGCCAGAAAATGAAGGATTTCTTCAATCTCCACTCCTTCAAAAGTCTCGCCTTGACGAAAAGGAAGCTCATAAGCGGCACATTTAATATGATCAACCAGAATAATCAAGTTGTCCGGCTGGATGCGGGCGGTTTCCGGATTCCGTTCAAAAATAAACTCCGGATGTTGCATCACATACTGATTCAGGGGAGACGAGCTGCCCACCAGGAAGACGACCGATTCGTCCTGACGCCGGCCGGCCCGCCCGGCTTGCTGCCACAGGCTGGCGATCGTTCCTGGATAGCCGGTCAAGACGCAGGCCTGCAGCTGTCCGATGTCCACGCCCAGTTCCAAGGCATTGGTGCTGACAACACAGCGAATATTCCCATTTCTTAAGCCGCTTTCAATTTCCCGCCGTTCTTTGGGCAGATACCCTCCCCGGTAGGCGCGGATGGATTTGGGCCCCAGTTCGTTCTGCACCAGCTGGCGGAGGTAATGCAAGATGACCTCCACTTTGACCCGGCTTCTGGCAAACACGATGGTTTGGATCCCGTTTTTTAAGAACAGGCTGGCAATCCGCCGGGCTTCAAGCGTGGCGCTGTGGCGAATGTTTAACGGCTTATTGACCACCGGCGGATTATACAGGATAAAATGTTTCCTCCCCCTGGGGGCGCCGTTGTTGTCAACCAGCACCATGGGTTCACCGGTGAGCTGCTCAGCCAGCTCCTTGGGGTTGGCAATGGTGGCTGAGGTGCAGAAAAACTGGGGCGAACTGCCGTAAAAGCGGCAGATCCGCTTCAGGCGGCGCAGCACATTGGCCACATGGCTGCCGAAAACCCCCCGGTAGGTGTGCAATTCATCTATCACGACATACTTCAGGTTTTCAAACAGGGCAACCCATTTGGTGTGATGGGGCAGGATAGCCGCATGAAGCATATCTGGATTAGTCAAGACCACATGTCCCGCTTGGCGGATCACTTGCCGAATATTGGCTGGCGTGTCACCATCATAGGTATGGGTTTTAATGTCTGCGTTCATGTCGTCCACAAAAGTTTGCAATTCCGCTTTCTGATCCTGGGCCAAAGCTTTGGTCGGAAACAGATATAATGCTCTGGTGTGGGGATTGTTAGCAATAGCATTTAAAACAGGCAGATTGTAGCACAGTGTTTTGCCCGAAGCTGTCGGGGTGACAGCGACAAAACTTTTGCCTGCCAGAGCCGCTTCCAAGGCCGTGGCTTGGTGCGTGTACAGTGCCTTGATGCCCCGTTGTTCCAGGGCTTTCCGCACTGTGGGGTGCAACGCCTCAGGAAACGGGGCATATCTTGCCTCTTGGGAAGGTAATGTAACCCACTCCACAATGTGGTCAGCAAAGGCCGGTTCTTGCTTTAACTCTTCCAGAAGTTGGGCAACGTTTTTTCTGGTGTACACCGTTCTTTCTCACTCTCCCACTAACATGCCGTTCAGATTGCTCAACCCCATTGTAGCGAATGGGTGTTCGTTTGGCAAATCTGTTTACTGTGCTTGATGTTGATGCACCACCAGCTGCGGAAAGGGAATGTCAATACCCTCCTGATCAAAGCGTTCTTTGACCATTTTTCTTAATTTGCGGGCCAAGGCCCAATGCGTCATGGGACGGCAGGGGACGGTGATACGGATGACAACTTCTGATTCACCCAGATCCTGCACACCCAACACGCTGGGATCACCCACCACATCTTCTTCAGTTTGGGCAAACTCAGCCAACAACTTTTCCAGCACTTGCTCCGCTCTGTTAATGGGGGTATCGTAGGAGATGCCCACGTCTAATACAGCGACGGCGTTTTCCCGGGAATAGTTGGTCACTTCGGTGATATGCCCATTGGGAATGATATGCACCTGTCCCGTAAATTCTTTTATTTTAGTGATGCGCAGGCCAAATTCTTGCACTGTTCCGGTATATTGGCCAATAGTGACAAAATCCCCCACGGAAAACTGGTCCTCCAGCAAGATAAAAAAACCGCTCAGCACATCACGGACCAAATTTTGGGCGCCAAAACCGACCGCCAGTCCCACAATACCCAAGCCGGCTAAAACAGGCCCGATGCTGAAACCCAATTCAGCCAAAATGACCAGAATAGCTATAAAATAAATCACATTGCGCAATACGCTGTTGAGCAGACTCTGAATTGTTTGCTGCCGTTCACTGGGCAAGGATAAGAAGCGGTTGTGACGGACAGTAAGCAGCTTGTGTACCATACGTTGGCCAAGGCTGATCACCAGGCGGGCCAATAACATAATCACCACAATTTTGAGCAGCACATAGCCTGCTTGCACCCAAAAGGCACCGCTGGTTAATAGCGCTACCACAGCATACATGGCCTCATCCATTGGCAAACCTCCTCCACTTATGTCAGTACTGTAAAATTAAGTTGTGGTCATATTTCTTAGACATACCCCACGGAGCCCAAAATTAAACCCTGATTATCAGCAAACATCATTTCCACAAATTTGCCCAAAAATGAATGACTATTCATTCACTGTGTGTTATAATAGAAGCGCAACTGTCAGTAAATTAAAAATTTAAAGTGACAGGAACGCTCTTGACTGTTATAATAAACATAAGTTACAGAATGAGCGTTCAGTCGAAAAGTTGTGTATCGAACGAAGGAGGCGACAACATGAGCGGACTCGCTATTCTTAATCTTATTGCTTTTTTTGCCGTTTTGGCTTATGTCCTCTACCTGTTCACCCATATCCTGTACAGCCGTTATCTGTACCTTAAACTGGGACAGGAAGTGGACTTCAAACAAGCCTTCAAAGAGCGGCTGAACGAGATTCTGGTGCAAGTGTTTGGCCACTCCAAACTGTTTAAAGACAAAAAAAGCGGGATCATGCACTTTGTCATGTTTTACGGCTTTATCATTCTCCAGTTCGGGGCCATCGACCTGATCGGCAAAGGCTTGAGCGGCAACCCTTATTGGTTAAAAGAGCTTGTTTTTGGCAGCGCTTACGGGGCCTTTGTCTTTATGCAGGAGATCACCGTCCTGCTGATTATCCTGGCGGCCGGCTATGCCTTCTACCGCCGCTTTATTGAAAAACTGCCGCGTTTAAAGCGCAACTTTAAGGCCAGCCTGGTCATCATCTTTCTTTTCTCCTTAATGCTGACCGTGCTCTTTTCCTTGACCATGGAAGCGGTGATGCTGATCCATAAGGACCATCTCAGCGGCTATACCCTGGCCCATCCGGTGACCTCTCTTCTGGCGGGCGGCCTGACAGGCTTATCCGGGGGCGCAGCCACAACCCTGTTTTACATCTTCTGGTGGGCCCATAACCTGGTGCTGTTCTCCTTCTTGATCTATGTGCCGCAATCGAAGCACTTCCACCTGATCATGGCACCGGTCAACATCTTCTTAAAGCGCATGGATCCGCCGGGGAAACTGAACAGCATCGACTTTGAAGAAGAAAGCGCGGAAGAATTTGGAGTAGGAAAAATCGAAAACTTCACTCAAAAACAGCTGATGGACCTGTACGCCTGTGTGGAGTGCGGCCGCTGCACCAACGTCTGTCCGGCGGCAGGCACCGGTAAAATGCTCAGCCCCATGGACATGATCGTCAAACTGCGCGACCACCTGACCGAAAAGGGGGCAGCCATCACCTCCCGCACCCCGTGGATGCCGGCCTTTGCCTTCAAGGGCACTACGGCCAACCAGCTGGCTTCCGCCACCGCCACCGTGTCAGAGGCCGAAAACGAAGCGGCCGCCTCAGCGGAAGCCAAACTGGAACATGCGGGCTATGACAAACAGCTGATCGGCGATGTGATGACCGCAACGGAACTGTGGGCCTGTACCACCTGCCGCAACTGTGAAGAAGTGTGTCCCGTGGGCAACGAACACGTGGACAAAATTGTGGACATGCGCCGCTACTTGGTCATGACCCAGGGTGACATGCCTGCTGAAGCTACCCGCGTCTTTAACAACATTGAGCGGCAAAGCAACCCTTGGGGGTTAAACCGTAAAGAGCGCATCGACTGGCGGGATGAGCGAGACGACATCCATGTACCTACCGTTAAGGAAGTCGATGACTTCGAGTATCTGTGGTTTGTGGGCTCCATGGCCAGCTACGACAACCGCAACAAAAAAGTGGCCCAAGCCTTGGCCAAAATATTGAATACCGCTGGTGTTTCCTTTGCCATCCTGGGCAACGAAGAGAAAAACTCCGGGGACACCCCGCGCCGCATGGGCAACGAATACCTGTTTCAGCAGCTGTGTATGGAGAACATCGCCACCTTTGAAAAATACAACGTGAAGAAAATTGTGACCGCCTGTCCGCACACCTACAACATTCTCAAAAACGAATACCCGGACTTTGGCTTGCAGGCGGAAGTGATCCACCACACCGAACTGATCTGGCAGCTGATCAAGAAAGGGCGTCTCAAGTTGGGCAAGGAGATCAACCAGCGCATCACTTACCATGACTCCTGTTATCTGGGCCGCTACAACGGCGTGTACGACATCCCCCGGGAGATCCTAAAAGCGATCCCCGGCGTAGAACTGGTGGAAATGGAGCGCAACCGTGACTTAGGTATGTGCTGCGGTGCCGGAGGTGGCATGATGTGGCTGGAAGAAGACCAGGGCAAACGGGTCAACCTGGCCCGCACTGAGCAAGCCTTAGCCGTCAAACCGGATACCATCTCCAGTGCCTGTCCGTACTGTTTGACCATGATGAGTGACGGCACCAAGATGCTGGAAGTGGAAGACAGCATCGCCACCAAGGATATTGCCGAGATCGTGGTCGAGGCCTTGGATACAGAGCAAGCTATGGTGCATTAACTAGGAATGACCAACGATTAATGAAAGCTGGATCAATTAAAGCTATAAATACAAGAGGCTAAACACATGTTGCCGTTCACCCGATGCTAAACAGGCATCGGGTTACGGTCATCACAGCAAAACTGAATGAGCGTTCAGTCTAAAGGAGGTCCATATCAGTGTTCAGTACTGTGATTGTCAGTGCGTCACGTACACCTATCGGCAAATTTGGAGGCGTTTTCAAAATGGTGCCCGCTGTGGAACTAGGGGCAGTTACCTTAAAGGAAACATTGGCTCGGGCAGCCTGGTCTCCTCAGCAAGTGGACCAGGTGATCATGGGTATGGTGCTCCAAGGGGGAGCAGGACAAATTCCTTCCCGTCAGGCAGCCAGAAAAGCAGGCCTTCCCTGGGAGGTGCAAAGTGAAACTGTCAACAAGGTATGTGCTTCCGGCTTGCGGGCGGTGACGCTGGCTGATCAAATCATCCGTGCTGGTGATGCCGAAGTGATTCTGGCTGGAGGCATGGAAAGCATGAGCCAGGCACCTTACATCCTGCCCAAAGCCCGCTGGGGACAGCGCATGGGTGACCAACCTGTTGTCGACCTCATGATTCATGATGGGCTGACTTGTGCTTTTGATCAGGTGCACATGGCTGTTCATGGCAGTCATGTGGCCGCTGAGTATGCCATTGACCGAGAGGCCCAGGATGAATGGGCTTTGCGCAGCCATCAGCGCGCCGTTGAGGCCACGGAAAAAGGCTGGTTTAAGGAAGAGATTGTGCCGGTTACGGTGCAAGAGGGTAAGCAGGAGCCGAGAGTGGTGGATATAGATGAAGCACCGCGCAAGGATACCAGTTTGGAGGCCTTGGCCAAATTGCCGCCTGTGTTCACCTTGGACGGAACCATTACCGCCGGCAATGCTCCCGGTGTGAACGATGGCGCCAGTTCCTTGTTGCTGATGTCGGAAAGACGCGCAAAACAGGAAGGCAAGCGGCCGTTAGCTACCATACTGGGCCATGCTCAAGTGGCGGATGCAGCGCCGTATATTGCCCGTACTCCGGCGCTGGCCATCCAGAAACTGTTGGCCAAAACCGGTTACAGTCTGGAGCAGATTGACCTGTTGGAGGTCAATGAAGCCTTTGCTGCCGTGATTTTAACCAGCGGTAAAATTGTCGGCTGGGATGAGGAAAAAGTGAATGTCCATGGCGGCGCCATTGCCTTGGGGCATCCCATCGGTGCCAGCGGGGCACGGATTTTAACCACATTGATTTACGCGCTCCGGCGCCGGGGCGGTGGTTTGGGCATTGCCGCCATCTGCAGCGGGGCAGCCCAAGGAGATGCCATTCTGATCCGAGTGGATGGGGAATAGTTGCAGGAAATAAACAACCCAGACTGGATGAAGAAGGAGGTCATAACATGGAGATTAAAAACATGATGGTGATCGGAGCAGGCCAAATGGGCTCAGGCATTGCTCAGGTGGTGGCTCAGGCAGGAATTAAAGTGTTCTTACAGGATGTGAAAGATGATTTTCTAAACCGTGGTTTGGGGCGTATTCGCTCCAACCTTGACCGCCAAGTGCAAAAAGGCAGAATGTCAGAGGAGGAAAAAGAGGTTATCCTGCACCGTATTGAATTAACTACTGATGTGGCCGACGGGAAAGAGGTGGATATGGTCATTGAGGCTGCAGTGGAAAACATGGAGGTTAAGAAAAATATTTTTACCCGCCTGGATGATATTACGCCAGAACATGCCATCTTGGCCACCAACACCTCTTCTTTGCCGATTACGGAGATTGCAGCGGTCACCAAACGGCCGGAAAAAGTGATCGGCATGCACTTTATGAATCCGGTGCCGGTCATGAAGCTGGTGGAAATTATCCGCGGCTTGGCCACCACCGATGAGGTGTATCAAGTGGTGCATGATCTGGCGCTTAAGCTGGAAAAAACGCCGGTGGAGGTGAACGACTTCCCGGGGTTTGTCTCCAACCGGGTCTTGATGCCCATGATTAACGAAGCGATTTATACGGTGTATGAAGGCGTGGCCAGTCCGGAAGATGTGGATCAAGTGATGAAACTGGGCATGAACCATCCCATGGGACCTCTCCAGCTGGCTGACTTTATCGGCTTGGATACCTGCTTATATATTATGGAAACATTACATGAAGGCTTTGGCGATGACAAATACCGGCCCTGCCCCTTATTGCGCAAATATGTGAAGGCAGGCTGGCTGGGCAAAAAATCGGGACGCGGTTTTTACCGCTATGATCAATAGGGACCGCCCCTTGTTAGCGGACCTTAACTTCTAGAAAAGAAAACACATGAATGGAGAGAACCGCTGGACAAACCAAAACAGGGGGAGACAGCCATGAATTTGCGTTTTACCGAAGAGCAAGACATGATGCGGCAGATGGTGCGTGAATTTGCCCAGAACGAGATTGCACCGGTTGTGGAGCACATGGACCGTACTGATGAATTTCCGCGGCAAATCCTGAACAAAATGGGTCAATTGGGCCTGATGGGCATTCCCATTCCGGAAGATTGGGGCGGCAGTGGCGCTGATTTTATCTCTTACATTATTGCCATTCATGAATTGTCCAAGGTATCGGCTACAGTCGGGGTGATTTTGTCCGTGCACACCTCGGTGGGCACCAATCCGATCCTTTATTTTGGAAATGAAGAGCAAAAGCAACACTATATTCCCAAGCTGGCCTCGGGCCAGTATTTGGGCGCTTTTGCCCTGACAGAACCCCAGGCCGGGTCTGATGCGGGCAGCATTCGCACCAGAGCGGTCAAGGAAGGAGACTATTATGTGCTGGATGGCAACAAGATGTTTATTACCAACGCCAAAGAAGCGGATATCTATATCACCTTTGCCGTCACTGACCCAGACAAAGGTAAAAAAGGGATTACTGCGTTCATTGTGGAGAAAGACACACCAGGGCTCGTCATCGGTAAAAAGGAGAAAAAGATGGGCTTAAACGGGTCTGATACGTCCGAGGTGATCTTTGAAGGCGCTAAGGTTCCGGTGCGTAACAGACTGGGTGAAGAAGGCATGGGCTTTACCATTGCCATGGCCAATCTTGACGTGGGACGCATCGGGATTGCCGCCCAAAGTTTGGGCATTGCTGAAGCAGCACTGGAGCTGGCCCGTGAGTACGCTGCTAGCCGGAAGCAGTTTGGCCAACCGATCGGCCAGCAGCAAGGAATTGCCTTTAAACTGGCCGATATGGCCACCCAGGTGGAGGCGGCTAAACTGTTCACTTACCGTGCCGCCCACCTTCATCAAAATGGAGAGCGCTGCGGACGGGAGTCCTCCATGGCCAAAATGTTTGCTTCTGACACGGCCATGAAAGTGACCACCGAAGCACTCCAGATCTTTGGCGGTTATGGCTATACCAAGGAGTATCCGCTGGAACGCCTGTTTCGCGATGCCAAAGTGACCCAAATTTATGAGGGGACCAATCAAATCCTGCGCCTGGTGATAGCCAAGCATCTGCTAAGCTGACTGGCGCCATATGACATGCGCCATGGATGTTGATAAAACGCATTGGGCATAGTGTCATAGATTACGGCCTGTGACAGGGCAGGGAAAGAGGAGGAGAACCATGAATTTTAAATTGTCGGAAGAGCATGAGATGATACGCAAAATGGTGCGTGACTTTGCCGAAAATGAAGTGGCGCCCACAGCGGCGGAGCGGGATGAAGAAGAGCGCTTCGACCGGGAGATTTTTGACAAAATGGCCGAGCTGGGCTTAACCGGCATCCCCTGGGACGAAAAATACGGCGGGATCGGCTCCGATTATCTCAGTTATGTGATTGCTGTTGAAGAATTGTCCCGGGTGTGTGCCTCAACAGGGGTGACCTTGTCTGCCCACGTCTCCCTGGCCAGCTGGCCCATCTATAAATTTGGCACGGAAGAGCAGAAACAGCGGTTTTTAAAGCCGCTGGCAAAGGGCACCAAAATGGGTGCTTACGGCCTGACCGAGCCAGGTTCCGGCTCTGATGCGGCTGCCATGAAAAGCACTGCCAAGCGGGAAGGGGATTATTATATCCTTAACGGGAGCAAAATTTTTATCACCAACGGTGGCGAGGCAGAAATTTATGTGATCTTCGCTTTAACTGATCCGGAAAAGAAACACAAAGGGGTAACCGCTTTTATCCTGGAAAAGGGCATGGAAGGCTTCCGTTTTGGCAAGAAGGAGAGCAAGCTGGGCATTCGTTCATCCCCTACGCTGGAAATCATTTTTGACAATGTGAAAGTCCCTGTGGAGAACCGCCTCGGTGAAGAAGGAGAAGGCTTCAAAATTGCCATGATGACCCTTGACGGGGGGCGCAACGGCATCGCTGCCCAGGCGGTGGGCATTGCCCAGGGTGCCCTTGATCATGCCATCGCCTATGCCAAAGAACGCAAACAGTTTGGCAAGCCCATTGGCCAGCAGCAAGGGATTCAGTTTATGCTCGCTGATATGGTCACTAAAGTGGAAGCTGCCCGACTGCTCACCTACCAGGCGGCCTGGGCGGAGAGTGAGGGACTGCCCTACGGTTTGAAATCAGCCATGTCCAAACTGTACGCCGGGGATATTGCCATGGAAGTCACCACTGATGCGGTGCAAGTGTTCGGCGGCTATGGCTACACCAAAGAATACCCGGTAGAGCGGTTTATGCGCGACGCCAAGATCACTCAAATCTATGAAGGCACGAATGAAATTCAACGCCTGGTGATATCCAGGTATCTGCTCAAAGATTAAGTTGGAAATGTGGTGATTGGATGATGCATCCCTTAGCACAACGGATCCTGCAAAAAGATGTACGGGCCTTGGCTCGAGCCATTTCCTATGTGGAAAATGGACACCCCGACCGCTTGGAACTGTTGAAAGATGTGCATGGCTATCAGAACAAGAGTTACATTATCGGTCTGACCGGCCCCCCTGGTGCAGGCAAAAGCTCCCTTACCAGCGAGCTGGTCACCCTCTTGCGCCGGGAGAAATTAACGGTGGGCGTTGTGGCGGTGGATCCCACCAGTCCTTTTACTGGCGGTGCCATTTTAGGTGACAGAGTGCGCATGTCCCCCCACTATACTGATCCTGAGGTTTATATTCGCAGCATGGGCACCCGGGGCAGTCTGGGGGGACTGGCCCGGGCCACCAAAGAAGCGGTCCATCTGATTGCCGCATACGGCAAAGATGTCATCATCATAGAAACGGTTGGCGTGGGGCAATCGGAACTGGACATTATGCATGTGGCTGACACGGTGGCATTAGTGCTTAATCCTGGTGCAGGTGATGTGGTGCAAGCCTTTAAGGCGGGAATTATGGAAATTGCCGACCTGTACGTGATTAATAAAGCAGATTTGCCAGGAGCGGAGAAAATGAAAGCGGAAATAGAGCATATGCTGGACTTGGTCAAACATGATGCACCCTGGCGACCGCCCATTGTCAAAACGATCAGCACCAAACAAGAAGGCATTGAAGGGTTGTGGGATATGCTGGTAGCGCATCGCCGTTATTTAGAGCACTCAGGGGAAGGAGAACGGCGTAAGTCCTTACGGGCTGTGCAGGAGATGCTGGGCGTTTTGGAACAGCAGTGGCTGGCGTTTATCAAAGCAAAACAGCAGGCGCCCGAGTTCCTGCGGACTAAAGCAGAGATTGCCCAAGAACAAAAGGATCCCTATACAGCAGCGGAAGAGCTGTTTAGCACCTGGATAAAATCCTGAATATTTTTATAAGGTGGTGAGCTAAGTGTGACCGATCCCAAAAAGAAAATCCCCTCTCTGGTAAAAGACCAGCGACTGATTCAGAAACGGCGGGAACAGATGATTGAAGCGGCTGTGTCTCTGTTTATTGAAAAAGGGTTCCATAAAACAACGACACGGGAAATTGCGGCTAAAGCAGGCTTTAGTATCGGCACGCTGTACGAGTATATCCAGTCCAAGGAAGACGTGCTCTATCTGGTCTGTGATGCCATTCATCAGGAGTTGGAAGAGCGTCTGATGCCTGTCCTGAAAGAGGAGACCAGCGGACGCGAGTCACTGGTGCTGGCCATCAGGCGTCTGTTTGAGATTATGGACCATATGCAAGATCAGATTTTGATTATTTACCAAGAGGCCAAATCGTTGCCCGCTGACACTTTGAAATATGTGCTGAACAGAGAGGAACAGATTACGGCTATTTTTGAACAAGTGCTCAAGAAAGGTATCGAGGACGGCAGCATTGACATGAATCCTAAAGAGGCCAAACTGATGGCCCATAACATCATGGTGTTGGGTGAGATGTGGGTGTTCAGGCGCTGGGCGTTGGCCAAAAGATTCACCCTGGAAGAGTATATTGAGAAGCAAATCTCTCTCATTCTGAGTCAAATCTCTTAAGGGATCAATCTCTGACAAGGAGGAAGAGCAGCATGAGCGGGCAGAAAATGTATCAAGCGAAGCACAAGGTTCGCTTTGTAACGGCTTCCAGTCTGTTTGACGGGCATGATGCGGCCATTAATGTAATGCGGCGTATTTTACAGGCTTCAGGAGCGGAAGTGATCCACCTGGGGCATAATCGTTCCGTCGATGAAGTGGTCCATGCCGCCATCCAGGAAGATGTGCAAGGTATCTGTATCAGTTCCTATCAAGGCGGCCACATGGAGTATTTTAAGTACATGTATGACCTCCTCCATGAGAGAGGGGCAGGACATATTAAAATTTTTGGCGGCGGTGGCGGCGTGATCACTCCGCCCGAGATCAAGGAGTTGCACGAGTACGGCATTACGCGGATCTTTTCCCCTGAGGACGGCCGAGAACTGGGCTTGCAAGGGATGATTAACCAGGTGATCGAAGCAGCTGATTTCTCACCGTTGGATGTGCACGACCTCCCTCTGGAAGATCGGATGGTTGAGCAGCTTAGTGTGGCGGACACTCAGCTGATCGCCCGCTTGATTACTCTTGCCGAAAAAACTTACGATACGATGCGCATGCGGGAGAGAGTGACCATTGCCTCAGGAGGAGTGCAGCCTGAACTCGTTGACGACAAGACCCGTCAGCTGTTCAGCGCTGTCAAAGCCAAAGCCCGGGCCAACACGCACGCACCGGTATTAGGGATTACCGGGACAGGGGGAGCGGGAAAAAGCTCATTAACTGATGAACTGGTCCGCCGCTTCTTAAACGAGTATGAGGACAAAACTGTAGCCATTATTTCCGTGGATCCATCCAAGCAAAAGACGGGCGGTGCTCTGTTGGGTGACCGCATCCGCATGAATGCGATCTATGACCCGCGGGTCTATATGCGCAGTCTGGCCACTCGCTCCTCCCGCACAGAATTAAGTGAAGCTGTGTATGAAGCCATTGAAGTGGTTAAAGCAGCAGGGTTTGATCTGATTATCGTGGAGACCAGCGGCATCGGCCAGGGTGATGCGGAAATCACCACAGTGTGTGACCTGTCTATGTACGTGATGACGAGTGAATTTGGCGCTCCCAGCCAGCTGGAGAAAATTGAAATGCTTGATTTTGCCGACCTGATTGTCATCAATAAATTTGACCGCAAAGGTTCGGAGGATGCTTTGCGTGAAGTGCGCAAACAGGTGAAGCGCAATCAGCAGCTGTTTGACATTCCGGATGAACAACTGCCGGTCTATGGCACCATCGCCAGCCAGTTCCAGGACCCGGGTACTAACCGTTTGTTTGCGGCTCTGATACACAAAATCAATGAGAAAATGGGATTGGATTGGCCGGTTACCATTGCCACCGAAGGAGATTTGGTCAACAAAAATCAGATTATTCCCCCGGAAAGGACGCATTATCTGGCGGAAATCGTGCAGACAGTCAGAGGTTACCGTAAATTTGTGGAGGAGCAAGCACAGCTGGCCCGCAAATGGTATCAATTGGAGGGAGCCCAGCAAGCGCTGCAGGAGTTGTTGAAGAGAGGGGAGAGTGACATTGTCGATGCCTTAGACCAGGAGGAAGTGGCGCTTGGGGAGGGGCTGTCAGCATCTGGAGAACAAGAAAAACCAGAGTCAGAAGCCCAGCAACAAAACACTGAATCGGCACAGAGCGCTGCCGCACTCGCCCAGCTGGAGCAGCTAAAAGAGCACTACAAAAATAAGCTGCATCCTGAAGTGAGAGAAAAGCTGGAAAAGTGGCCGGAGCTGAAAGCAACGTATCAACAGGATCGGCATGTGGTTAAAGTGCGTGACAAGGAGATCGTCACCGAATTGTATACCACTTCTCTATCTGGCACTAAAATTCCCAAGGTGTGCTTGCCCCGCTATGAGGACTGGGGAGACATTGTCACCTGGCTCTTGAAGGAAAATGTGCCGGGCGCATTCCCCTTTACGGCCGGGGTGTTTCCCTTCAAACGGAAAGGGGAAGATCCGACACGCATGTTTGCCGGGGAGGGAACTCCGGAGCGGACCAACCGCCGCTTCCACTACCTGTCCAAAGACAGTGAAGCCAAGCGTTTGTCCACTGCCTTTGACAGCGTCACCTTATATGGCCAGGATCCCGACGAGCGGCCGGACATCTACGGCAAGGTGGGCGAAAGCGGCGTCAGTGTGTGCACACTTGATGACATGAAAAAGCTGTATGCCGGCTTTGACCTGTGCGCCCCTAACACCAGTGTCTCCATGACCATTAACGGGCCTGCCCCGATTATTCTGGCCATGTTCCTCAATACGGCTATCGACCAGCAAATTGACAAATTTAAAGAAAGGGAAGGGCGCGAACCGGCAGCAGAGGAACGGGAACAAATCAAAGCATATACATTGCAAACGGTGCGCGGCACAGTGCAAGCTGACATTTTAAAAGAAGACCAGGGACAAAACACGTGTATTTTCTCCACCGATTTTGCTTTGCGCATGATGGGTGACATACAGGAGTACTTCATAGAAAACAAAGTGCGTAATTATTATTCGGTCAGCATTTCCGGCTACCATATCGCTGAAGCAGGAGCCAATCCCATCACCCAGCTGGCCTTTACCCTGGCCAACGGTTTCACCTATGTGGAATACTACCTCAGCCGGGGCATGCACATTGATGATTTTGCACCCAATCTGTCCTTCTTTTTCAGCAATGGTCTTGATCCTGAATACACGGTGATTGGCCGGGTGGCCCGCCGCATCTGGTCCGTGGTCATGAAACACAAGTATGGCGCCAATGAACGCAGCCAGAAATTGAAGTACCACATCCAGACGTCAGGACGGTCCTTGCATGCTATGGAGATTGACTTTAACGATATCCGCACCACCTTGCAAGCGCTAATGGCTATCTATGACAACTGCAACTCTTTGCATACCAATGCCTATGATGAAGCGATCACCACGCCGACGGAGGAATCGGTGCGCCGGGCGATGGCCATTCAGCTGATTATCAATAAGGAATTGGGCTTGGCCAAAAATGAGAATCCGCTGCAGGGCAGCTTTATTATCGAGGAATTGACCGACCTGGTGGAAGAAGCGGTGTTGATGGAACTGAAGCGCATCAACGACCGGAGCGGTGTGCTGGGGGCCATGGAAACCCAATACCAGCGCAGTAAGATCCAGGAGGAATCCCTCTATTATGAGACCAAGAAGCATTCCGGAGAGCTGCCTGTCATCGGGGTCAACACCTTCCTCAATCCCAACAAACAAGCAGAAGAGGAATTTAACTTGGAACTGGCCCGGGCTACCGAGGAAGAGAAAGAGCAGCAAATCGCCAACTTACGTGCCTTCCAGGACAAACACAAGAACGAAGCTTCCCAAGCTCTGGAGCGGCTTCAGCACACCGCCCGTTCCGGAGGCAATATCTTTGCCGAGCTGATGAACACCGTCCGGGTGGCCAGCTTGGGGCAAATTACACAAGCTTTATATGAAGTGGGTGGACAATACCGTCGCAACATGTAAGTTTATCTTAAAAAAGGGTATGGCATAAAATCCTTTAATCGGTCTATAATGTAGTGATAGAGCATACCAGAGACTGAGGAAGGGAAGTGCTAGGATTGAGTGCGCTCAAAGAGCTCGATCAACTGACCATACAGGAAATGTCCGTAGTGGATATTGTCTATCAACTCTTAAAAGAAGCCAAAGAACCCAAGCCCTTTGACGAATTGTTTCGGGAGGTAGCTGAACTAAAGGGCTTCTCAGAGGAACAAAGCTCAAGTGTCATTGCCCGGCTGTATACGGAGATCAATATAGATGGACGCTTTAAGCCAGTGGGAGATAACCTGTGGGGTCTGCGCAGCTGGTATCCGGTTGAACAAACAGAAGAACCGGTGATGGCTGAGACAAGGAAGAAAAAGAAAAAGCAGGCTCCGGATGATGACGACTTTGATGATCTGTCCGATGAATTAGTGGATGACGATCTGGACGAAGAACTTGACGATGAAGAGCTTTACGACGAAGAGCTGGACGAAGACCTCGATGAAGCGCTGGATGAGGATGAGTTGGATGAGGATGAGTTTGCGCCGTTTGATGACCTGGGCGATGATGATGACAAGGTTTAAAAGACCGGCGGAAGAAAGGTGTATCTCAAGGCTTGACATCTTTCTGGTGAAGGAGTAACATATGTGCTGGGCCATAGAATTGAACACACGTGTTTGGCTCATACGTGCAGCCAAGCATGAAAGATAGATCAAATGAGGGCGCCCCTGACAGGGGTGCCTTTTTCATATTGACAAGATTTAAGACTCCCCACATCAGTTACACTAGGAAGAGAAAAGGAGGATCACGGATGACAAAATACATCTTTGTGACAGGCGGTGTGGTCTCATCGCTGGGGAAAGGGATTACGGCTGCCTCATTGGGGCGCTTGCTGAAGAACCGTGGACTCAGCGTCACCATTCAAAAGTTTGATCCATACATCAATGTGGATCCAGGAACCATGAGCCCTTATCAGCATGGGGAAGTGTTTGTCACCCAGGACGGGGCCGAAACCGATCTTGATTTAGGCCATTATGAACGCTTTATCGATATTAACCTCAATGCTAACAGTAATGTCACCACGGGCAAAATATATTCCTCTGTGATAACTAAAGAGCGCCGGGGAGACTATTTGGGTGGCACAGTACAAGTGATTCCTCACATTACCAACGAAATCAAGGAGCGGGTCTTCCGGGCCGGCAAGGTGGACCATCCAGATGTGGTGATTACCGAAATCGGCGGAACGGTAGGCGATATTGAAAGTTTGCCTTTTCTGGAGGCGATTCGTCAAATTAAAAGCGACATCGGCCGCAAAAATGTCTTGTACATCCACTGCACTCTGATCCCTTACTTAAAAGCTGCCGGAGAGCTGAAAACAAAACCGACACAACACAGTGTCAAAGAGTTGCGCAGTTTAGGAATTCAACCCGATATCATTGTCTGCCGCACAGAACATAAGCTGTCTGAAGAAATGAAAGAAAAACTGGCCCTGTTCTGTGACATTGAAAAAGAGGCCGTTATTGAGGCACAAGATGTGGATACCTTGTATGAAGTACCTCTCTTGTTACAGGCCCAGCACTTTGACGATTACGTTCTGCAAAAGTTAGGGTTGGAGGCACCCGCAGCCGATATGACCGAGTGGAAAGAAATGGTGGCCAAAATTAAGAACTTGAGCCGCACCACCACCATCGCCCTGGTTGGCAAATATGTGGAACTTCCTGATGCTTACCTATCCGTTGCGGAGGCTTTAAATCATGCCGGGATTGCCAATGATACAGAGGTCAACATCCGCTGGGTCAATTCAGAGGAAGTGGCAGCAGAAAACGTAGCCGAGAAATTGCAGGGGGCAGATGGTATTCTGGTTCCCGGAGGGTTTGGTGACCGGGGCATTGAGGGTAAAATTGCCACCATCCGCTATGCCCGGGAACAGCGTATCCCGTTTTTGGGCATCTGCTTAGGGATGCAGCTGGCTTGTGTTGAATTTGCCCGCCATGTGCTAGGGTTGGCTGGGGCTCACAGCTCTGAAATTAATCCGGATACACGCTATCCTGTGATTGATCTTTTGCCTGAACAGAAAGAGATTCAGGACTTGGGCGGGACGATGCGCCTAGGCCTGTATCCCTGCAAGTTGCACAAAGAGAGCAAGGCCTATCAAGCCTACCGGGAAGAGTTGGTTTACGAGCGTCATCGCCACCGCTATGAATTTAACAACGAATTCCGCCCCTTGTTTGAGGAGCGCGGCTTCAAGTTTTCCGGCACATCGCCTGATGGCCGCTTGGTCGAAGTGATTGAGCTGGAGGACCATCCCTGGTTTATGGCCAGCCAATATCATCCCGAATTTGTCTCCCGCCCCAACCGGCCCCAGCCCCTTTTCAGGGAATTTGTTAAGCACGCCCTGGAGTACCAGGTTTAAAGGGACTGCTGGTACAAAGTGACAGGTTAGGCCTTAAGTATGGGAAGGTTAGGTCTATAGATCCACGATTAAGATCATCCAAAATCTTTTCCCCGATTTTCTGAAAAAAAGCCATGAAAAAAAGAAGGATTCCGGCCATTAAGGCAAGAATGTAACAAATAATGAAGGTCAGAAGCGAGGAGGGATAAAAATGGCTAAAGCCAAAATCTTAATCGTGGATGACCAATACGGTATCCGCATCTTGTTGTCCGAAGTGTTGCAAAGTCAAGGTTACATCACGTTTAAAGCGTCCAACGGCAAACAGGCAATTGAGATCGCCAAAAAGGAACGGCCGGATCTAGTGATATTGGATATGAAAATTCCAGGGATGGACGGCTTGGATATTTTAAAACATCTTAAGGCATTTGACAGCTCGATCCAAGTGATTATGATGACGGCCTATGGGGAGCTGGACATGATCAAGGAAGCCATGCAGCTGGGGGCTTTGGCTCATTTTAGCAAACCCTTTGATATTGATGAACTGTGCAAAAAAGTAGAGGAGTATTTGCTGCCCTTGACTCCTTAAGTTTCATTTGCTGCCAGATAAGCAGGTTAGTATAATATAAAGCGTATGAATAGTTAAGAAAAATTAATTAAAGATAATAATTAAGGAGGATACATACGCCATGCCTTTGGTTTCAATGACAGACATGCTGAACAAAGCGGTTGAGGGCAAGTATGCCGTCGGACAATTCAACCTGAATAATCTGGAGTTTACCCAGGCCATCTTGCAAGCAGCCCAAGAAGAGCGTTCTCCTGTTATTTTAGGTGTCAGTGAAGGGGCTGCCCGCTACATGGGCGGATTTAAACTGGTTGTCAATATGGTCAAAGCCTTGATGGAAGAGTACAACGTCACTGTTCCTGTAGCCATTCATTTGGATCACGGTTCCTCGTTTGAAAATTGCGTCAAAGCTATCCATGCCGGTTTTACCTCGGTGATGATTGACGGATCGCATCTACCCTTAGAAGAGAACATTGCTTTGACGAAAAAAGTAGTGGATGTAGCTCATGCTTTGGGTGTTTCTGTTGAAGCCGAATTAGGGAGAATCGGCGGGCAGGAGGATGATCTGGTCGTTGATGATGCGGAAGCGATGTATGCGGTTCCCGAAGAATGCGAGCAATTAGTTCGTGAAACAAAGGTAGACTGCTTTGCTCCGGCCTTAGGTTCGGTTCATGGTCCCTACAAAGGGGAGCCTAAACTGGGGTTTGACCGCATGGAAGTGATTCAAAGGCTGACAGGTGTACCACTCGTCTTGCATGGCGGAACCGGCATTCCCCTCAAAGATATTCAAAAAGCCATTTCATTAGGCACGGCCAAAATTAATGTCAACACAGAAAACCAAATGGCATCGGCCAAAACCGTGCGTCAGGTTTTGGATGAAAACCCGTCCTTGTATGATCCACGCAAATACCTGGGACCGGCCAGAGAGACCATTAAGGAAACGGTCAAAGGCAAAATGCGCGAATTTGGGTCCAGCAGGAAAGCTGAATAATCGAGCAGGAGGGGGACACATGAAATTTTTTATCGACAGTGCAAACATTGCTGAGATTAAAGAAGCCCATGCTCTGGGTGTGTTGGCTGGGGTGACCACCAACCCTTCTTTAGTGGCCAAGGAAGGGGTTGACTTTCATACACGCTTAAAAGAAATATGTGCAGTGGTTAAGGGGTCAGTTAGTGCGGAAGTAATAAGCGAGAAAGCGGAAGAGATGATTGCCGAAGGGGAGGAACTGGCTAAGATTGCCCCGCAAATTACCATTAAAGTGCCTATGACCACCGAAGGGTTAAAAGCGGTGCATGCTTTTAGTCAGAAAGGGATTAAAACCAACGTGACCCTTATTTTCTCTGCCAACCAGGCCCTGTTGGCCGCCCGGGCCGGTGCCACCTATGTGTCTCCGTTTTTGGGACGTCTGGACGACATCGGCCATGACGGCATGGAGTTGATTGCCGATATTGCCGAGATATTTGCCCTGCATGGCATTGAGACGGAAATTATCGCTGCCTCCATCCGCCATCCCCAGCATGTACGGGAAGCTGCCTTGCACGGGGCACATGTTGCCACCATTCCCTATAAAGTTCTCCAGCAATTGATTAAGCATCCTTTAACTGATATTGGTATTGAGAGATTCTTAAAGGACTGGGAAGAAGCCCAAAAGTCAGCACGGAACTGACCTGTTAAACCAGCATCATTTGGTCAATAATAGAACCAAACGTCTCAGAAGTGCACAAGGAAGGAGACCATGCTTCATGGAGAAAATCGTGATAGAGGGGGGCACTCCCTTAAAAGGCAGAGTGCAAGTCAGCGGAGCTAAAAACAGCGCTGTTGCCCTGATTCCGGCTACCATTCTGGCTGAATCGGAAACGGTGATTGATAACGTGCCCAATATCCGCGATGTTCATATTTTAATTGAGTTATTGCAAGAGATTGGCGGACAGGTCCGTTTAAGAGGCGGGGAATTGAAGGTTGACGCAAGCCGGATGAGAGACACCCCGCTGACCAACGGACGGGTCAAACAGTTGCGTGCCTCCTATTATCTGATGGGTGCCATGCTGGGTCGGTTCAAGCGGGCGGCAATCGGCCTCCCGGGAGGCTGCAATTTGGGACCGCGTCCCATTGACCAGCATATTAAGGGTTTTGAAGCATTGGGTGCCAAAGTGCGCACTGAAAAAGGTGCCATCTATCTGGAGGCTGAAAAGCTATCCGGGGCCCGTATTTACTTAGATGTCGTCAGTGTGGGGGCCACCATCAATATCATGCTGGCGGCTGTCAGAGCGGAAGGGCAAACCATTATTGAGAATGCAGCCAAAGAGCCGGAGATTATTGATGTGGCTACCTTGCTCTCTTCCATGGGGGCAAAGATTAAGGGAGCCGGAACAGATGTGATCCGTATTGAAGGCGTCAAACGAATGGATGGCTGCCGGCACAGCATTATTCCCGACCGAATCGAGACAGGAACCTACATGATTGCTGCTGCTGCCAGCCGTGGGCAAGTGATGGTGGATCAGGTGATCCCCAAACACGTCGAGTCCTTAACTTCCAAGCTGCGCGAAATGGGCGTCAAAGTAGTTGAAGCAGATGAACATATTATTGTGGATGGCAGTCAGACCAAGTTGAAGGCTGTAGATATTAAAACATTGGTCCACCCTGGTTTTCCCACCGATTTGCAGCAGCCGATGACCACCTTGCTGACTCAGGCTGAGGGAACCAGCATTGTCACCGACACCATTTATAGTTCCCGTTTCAAACAGGTGGATGAATTGAGGCGTATGGGCGCCAACATCAAAGTGGAGGGCCGCTCGGCCATTATTAGCGGACCTACACCTTTAACCGGAGCCAAGGTAACAGCTAGCGACCTCCGAGCCGGTGCTGCTCTGGTCATTGCCGGCATAATTGCCTCTGGATTAACTGAAATCAGCGGTGTGGAGCATATTGAACGCGGTTATGAGCAGTTGGAAGCCAAGTTAAAAGGCCTGGGGGTTCAAATCTGGCGCCAGTCTGCAGAAGGACAGGCCGCTTTGTACCGAGTCAAATAACATTCCTCTCACCTTCAACCTCTCATCATTTTCTTCCCAGATGGTTTGTGACGTCACTTCATTTTCTGTCCAACACAAGACATCATGTACAGTCCATGATCTCTCCTGCAGAGATCATGGGTTCCTATTGTGGAAGCCTTTTCTGTGAAGAGGAAACCGGTTGACGAGGAAACAAGCAAAAGGGGGAAACGACATGGAAAGAAGCTTAACCATGGAGCTGGTTCGTGTGACTGAGGCAGCAGCTTTGGCTTCGGCCCGCTGGATGGGAAGGGGTCGTAAGGAAGAAGCCGACGATGCAGCCACCACAGCCATGCGCAAAGTATTTGATACGATTCCCATGCAAGGTACTGTAGTTATTGGAGAGGGAGAAATGGACGAGGCGCCCATGCTTTATATTGGGGAAAAATTGGGGACCGGTCAGGGGCCCGAGGTGGATGTGGCTGTTGATCCCTTGGAAGGTACCAACATCGTGGCCAAGGGCACGTGGAATGCGTTGTCTGTCCTGGCCATTGCCGACAAGGGCAATTTGCTGCATGCCCCGGACATGTATATGGAGAAAATTGCCGTGGGACCTGCGGCTGTGGGCCAGATTGACCTGAATGCCTCGGTTACTGATAACCTAAAAGCCGTGGCCAAAGCGACCAATAAAGATATTTCTGATCTTGTCGCGGTGATTTTGGACAGAGAAAGGCACCGCCATATTATTGAAGAAGTGCGCCGGGCCGGGGCGCGTATCAAACTCATTTCCGATGGAGATGTGGCTGCGGCGATTAATACGGCTTTTGAGAATACAGGTGTGGATATTTTGTTTGGCACAGGCGGGGCACCTGAAGGGGTGATTGCCGCGGTTGCTTTAAAATGCCTGGGTGGCGAACTTCAGGGACGGCTGGTTCCCCAGACCGAGGAAGAGTGGGAGCGGTGCAAAAAGATGGGCATCACCAATCCCAAGCAGGTGCTCACCATGGAAGACCTGGTTGCAGGGGACGATGCCATTTTTGCCGCTACCGGTGTAACTGATGGGGAACTGCTCCGAGGAGTCCGTTTCCAAGGCAATACAGCCGAAACCACATCGGTGGTGATGCGGGCCAAGTCGGGGACGGTGCGTTTTATTCAAGCCAAGCACCGCTTGGAGCGAAAGCCTAATATGGTGGTTGAATAAACACACATGAATGAGACACAGCAAGCAAAAGAGATTATGAAAAGTGGTGGGAGAAAACGATGACAACACATCTGGAGTTAGCCAGCTTGGAGGAAAAAAAATTAAGTGACCTGTATAAACTGGCCAGGGAGTACAAAATCTCTTATTATTCACAACTGAAAAAGAAAGAGTTGATTTTTGCCATTCTCAAAGCTCAGGCTGAAAAAGACGGCTATCTGTTCATGGAAGGGATCCTGGAAATTTTGAGTGAGGGTTACGGTTTCTTGCGGCCCATTAACTATGCACCTTCCTCAGAAGATATTTATATTTCTGCTTCCCAAATCCGTCGCTTTGAGTTGAGAAACGGGGACAAAGTATCTGGAAAAGTGAGACCACCCAAGGAAAATGAGCGCTATTTCGGTCTGTTGCATGTGGATGCGGTCAACGGACAGGATCCTGAATTGGCCAAAGAACGGGTTCATTTCCCCGGACTTACCCCTGTCTACCCCGATCAAAAGCTGGTTCTGGAGAGCAGTCCGGACAAGCTTGCCCCCCGTATTATTGACCTGATTGCGCCGGTTGGTTTGGGACAGCGGGGATTGATCGTGGCGCCCCCCAAAGCTGGAAAAACGATGCTGTTAAAAGAGATTGCCAACAGCATTACCACCAATCATCCTGAAATCGATCTCATTGTGCTATTAATCGATGAGCGCCCCGAAGAAGTAACGGATATGCAGCGCTCTGTCAAAGGGGAAGTGGTCAGTTCCACCTTTGATGAGGTGCCCGAAAATCATATTCGTGTCGCGGAACTGGTCTTGGAACGGGCCATGCGCTTGGTGGAACACAAAAAAGATGTGGTCATTCTGCTGGACAGCATCACCCGCTTGGCCCGGGCTTACAACCTGGTGATTCCACCCAGCGGACGCACCTTATCCGGCGGGATTGACCCGGCTGCTTTCCACCGCCCCAAACGCTTTTTTGGTGCCGCCCGCAATATTGAAGAGGGGGGCAGCCTGACCATTCTGGCTACGGCCCTGATTGACACCGGTTCGCGCATGGATGATGTGATTTATGAAGAATTTAAAGGGACCGGTAATATGGAACTGCATCTGGACCGTCGTCTGGCCGAACGGCGCATTTATCCGGCCATTGACATCCGCCGTTCAGGGACGCGCCGGGAAGAATTGCTGCTTGACCCCGATGATTTGGAGAAATTGTGGAACATCCGCAAAACCATGAATGAAACCCCGGATTTTACAGAGCAATTTATCCGTAAATTAAAGGCAACCAAGTCCAATTTGGAGTTTATGGCCTTATTTGAATCTAAATCCTCTTCTTCAGCTTAAGTGGTGATATTTTTCCCTTCAGCAGCATAGGATTGTAAATAATGCTGTCATCAAGCTGTCTGAAGGAGGGACATTGTGTGGGCTCAGTGAAAAAAGTGGTGGCCACAACCCTGGTCTTAACAGGGGGAACTGCTCTCTCAGCGATGGATGCGGAAGCCGCTGAGATCAAAGACGGCGGCTTTCTGGATGAAGATTTGGAGGAGCTGGAAGCAGAGTGGATCGAAAATGCACTGCGCCACTATACCAATCCTCTCAATCGTCTTCAGCTTGACGTGAAAGATGAGGAGATGGAGGAGTATATCACCTATACGGTTCAGGCAGGAGACACCTTGTCGGAAATAGCTCACCGGTTTGATATTCCTGTGCGGGAAATAGCGGTACAGAACGGCATTACCAACACTCACTTTATCCGTGAGGGGCAAGAATTAAAGATCCGCCTGAAAGAAGTTGAATACGTGGTACGGCATGGCGACACCCTGGAGACCATTGCTGAGGCACATGGGGTCAGTATGGAGAAATTGCTGGCTCATAATGCCCAGCTGCGTCTCAATAACCGGACTGTTTTTCCCGGCCAGGCCATCAATATTCCTACATCTCCCCCGCCGGAACCTGTTCCCCAGCCTGTGCTCTCGCCCCGCCAGCAGAAAGCACCTGTTACCGTGGCCAGCCGCTCCCAGAACCGCCCTTCACAGGAACAAGAGCAAAAAGAGACCGCGACCGCAGAAAACACTACGGCATCGGCACAGGCCACATCTGCCTCAGCAAGTGACATCGGCTTTTTCTCCTGGCCAATAAAAGGAACAATTACCAGTCCGTTTGGCATGAGATGGGGGAGAATGCACAATGGAGTGGATATTGCCAACCCGGAAAGAAATGCGGCGGTGCAAGCAGCTCGCGAAGGAGTGGTCAAGCAAGCGAATTACCACGGGGGTTACGGTTATTTGGTGATCGTTGACCATGGTGGGGGAGTAGAAACCTATTATGCCCACCTCAGCCAGATTGCCGTCAGTCAAGGGCAGTCCATTGCCGAGGGGGAGGTGCTGGGTTACCAAGGCATGTCAGGGAACGCCACCGGATACCATCTCCACTTTGAAGTACGATTGAACAATAAGCCCCTCAACCCGATCCACTATCTTCCATAATCCCTTGCTCCTCTTGCCCTGTTGCCAAGGAGAGTTGAACCATGCTATAATATAATATGTTTTGAAAGAACTCTGTTTCGTGTTGATTCAGGGCAAAAAGGAGTGAAAGAAGATGAAACAAGGCATTCACCCTAACTATCACGTCACCAAAGTGGTTTGCCAGTGTGGAAATGAGTTTGAAACGGGTTCCACTAAAGCCGAAGTGCTGCGCGTGGAGATCTGCTCCAACTGTCACCCGTTCTTTACCGGAAAACAAAAATTCGTCGATGCAGGCGGACGTGTGGACCGTTTCAAAAGAAAATACAACCTGCAATAAACGGACGACAATCATATGTTGCGTTGGACAAAACAGGCAAGGACGCTTGCCTGTTTTTTGCTACATATGTGGCCTGATGATCCTTATTACTGATGTTGGGGGCGCTGTCATTGATGCATGTGGTAAAGCACAACGGATGGATTGAAGTGATTTGCGGCAGCATGTTTTCAGGCAAGAGCGAAGAATTAATCCGGCGGGTGCGCCTGGCCCGTTACGCCAAACAACACACACAGGTTTTTAAACCTGTGCTAGATAACCGTTACAGTGAGGTAGCTGTTGTCTCCCATAACGGCACCTCTCTCTCTGCTATTCCTGTGGAACAGGCCAGCCACATTGTGGATCAGGTGCAGGAAAAAACAGAATGCGTGGCCATTGATGAAGTTCAGTTTTTTGATGAAGCTGTGGTAGAAGTGGCCCAGTACTTGGCCAACAAGGGCAAACGGGTGATTTGCGCCGGGCTGGATCAGGACTTTCGTGGACAACCCTTCGGCCCCACGCCGCAGCTGTTGGCCTGTGCCGAATATGTCACCAAATTGCAAGCCGTTTGTGCTTGCTGCGGAGCACCGGCCAGCCGGACTCAACGCCTGATCAACGGAGAACCGGCCCATGTGAACGACCCAGTCATATTGATTGGAGCCAAGGAAAGCTATGAACCCCGTTGCCGCCACTGCCATGAAGTGAAAGGAGTGAAGGCTTCATGTTTGACCGCTTACAAGCATTGGAAGATCGTTACGAGGAATTGAACCGTCTGTTGTCAGATCCTGCTGTGGCCAGTGATCCCAAAAAACTGCGGGATTACTCCAAAGAGCAGTCTGAACTGGAGGAAACGGTTTCCTGCTACCGTGAGTATAAAGATGCGGTTCAGCAATTGAAAGATGCCAAATCCATGCTGGAAGAAAAACTGGATGACGAACTGCGGGAGATGGTCAAAGAGGAGATTGCTGAACTGAGTGAGAAAAAAGAAGCCTTGGAAGAGAAGCTGAAAATCCTCTTGCTGCCCAAAGATCCTAACGACGAGAAGAACGTGATTGTGGAAATCCGCGGGGCAGCGGGCGGTGATGAAGCGGCCTTGTTTGCCGGGGATTTATTCAAAATGTACACCCGCTATGCGGAAGATCAAGGGTGGAAAATTGAAGTGATCGAAGCCCACCCCAATGATGTAGGCGGGTATAAAGAGATTATTTTTACCATTAAAGGTAAGGGGGCTTATAGCCGCCTGAAATATGAAAGCGGAGCCCATCGGGTGCAGCGCGTCCCCGTAACTGAGTCCGGCGGACGTATTCATACCTCCACAGCGACGGTTGCTGTCTTGCCTGAGGCGGAGGAAATCGATGTGCAGATTGACGAAAAAGATATCCGTGTGGATGTGTTCTGCTCCAGTGGCCCCGGTGGGCAAAGCGTGAACACCACCCAATCAGCCGTGCGGATCACCCACATTCCCACCGGTATCGTTGTGTCTTGCCAAGATGAGAAATCACAGCATAAAAACAAAGACAAGGCTATGAAAATTTTACGTGCCCGTGTCTATGACAAATATATGCAAGAGGCCCAGAGCGAATATGCCAGCATCCGCAAGTCTGCTGTGGGCACAGGGGACCGCAGTGAGCGAATCCGGACGTATAACTTCCCCCAAAGCAGGGTGACTGATCATCGTATCGGGCTCTCGCTGCACAAGCTGGATCAGGTGTTGAACGGAGAGCTGGATGATATTATTGATGCGCTGATTGTGCAGGAACAATCGGCCCTTTTGGAGCGTCAGGAAGCCTGATGAACACGCCTGGTTCTGTTTGTACATGCCGAGAAGCCCTGGTTTGGGCTTCTTCTTTATTACTGCAGCAGGTGCTAAACCCCAAAGTGGCAGAATGGGTACTGATGCACGTGCTGGATGTAGACAGGGCCTCTTTTTTAAACATGCTGGATCATCCCCTGACTGAGACCCAAAGGCGTTCCTTTGGCGAGCGCATCAAGCGCATTTTAGAGGGTGAACCTTATCAATATGTACTGGGTACAGCCGAATTTTACGGACGTGAGTTTCTTGTCAACCGGGATGTACTGATTCCCCGACCGGAAACGGAACTGTTGGTTGAAGAAGTGTTAAAACTGTGTCAAGCGGCGAGCCATCCGCTTAAAGTTGTCGATGTGGGGACCGGAAGCGGGGCCATCGCCATTACCCTGGCTCTGGAGATGGGGGCGGCTGTTTGCAGCCAGGAAGTTGAGAATGAAGATAGATACCTGTCAGATAGAGAACAGCAAGGACTCGAACCGGTGATACTAGCCGTTGATATTTCCACGGCTGCCCTCCGGGTGGCCCAAACTAATGCCAAACGCATGCAAGCCAAAGTCACTTTTATCCACAGTGATTGGCTGCAAGCCTTGGCCGAAGCCGGGCAAAGGGTGGATCTGATCGTCTCTAATCCTCCTTATGTGCCCCCGGATGAGCGGCATACGCTGGATTCGGCAGTCGTGGACTATGAACCCCATTTGGCCCTTTTTGCAGAGAATGACGGACTGTATAGTTACCAGCAGATTGTCCGGCAGTCGCTGTCTGTATTGAACAGGCCAGGTGTATTGGCCTTTGAAGTGGGTCAGGGGCAGGCCGAGCAGGTGGCGGCCATCATCCGCACCGCTTATCCACAGGCCCGGTGCTTGATCAAGCCGGACTTACAAGGTATCGAGCGGATCGTTGTCGCCCTTATAGAAAGGTGACGAGTTTTGTCGGTCAAAACATCCCTTCTCCAAGGTTTAACTTTCAGCCAGTTGGTCCAAGCTGAGACTAACGGAACAAAAATGGACGACTTGGAGAGGGGAAACAAGGATGAATAAGCATTTTCAACGGGTCTGTGCCTATGTGTTGACCGGTTTAATGATTGTCGTGATGAGCTGGGAGTACCAGCGGGTGACAGCCTCTTCCCTGGTGATGACGACAGAGATTCCGGAAGAGTCCCTCCGCCTGCGTATTTTGGCCAATAGTGATAGCCCGCATGACCAGTGGCTGAAAGAGGAAGTGCGCAATGAAGTGGTTGAACTGATCACAACTTGGGTGAACGGGATGGATGACATTGACGATGCCCGCGAAGTGATCGCCGGTTCTCTGGCTGAACTGGAACGGGTGGTCGGCCAAACGATTCAGTCCCGTGGTTTTAACTATACATTCAGTGTCAGCTACGGAGAGATTCCGTTCCCGACCAAGTTGTACGGCAGCCGTCTGTATCCGGCTGGAAAATACGAAGGCGTATTGATCACCATTGGTGCCGGGCAGGGAGAAAACTGGTGGTGTGTGCTCTTTCCACCTCTCTGTTTTGTCGACTTCGGGACCGGAGATGTACTGGAAATGGACCAAGAGGGAGATGAGCAGCCAACAGAGAGCGAGCAGTCCTTATTTGACAGCACCGAGCAAGAATCAGATTTACTGCTCACCGAGGAAAATGATCTGGCCCAGCAAGAGGTTGAGGTTCGTTTCTTCCTGGTGGATCTGTTTGATAAAGTAAAAAACTTGTTTGTTTAAAAACTTAGCCGCACTTTGAGCCGGTGTTTTCCAATAAATTTGCCTGTCAGGGCATCATAGGAAAACACCGGCTTTGCTGTAGACAAAAATGTGCGTGCGGGGCAAACCCCGTAAAGGGTATAATATGTATAATAAGTTAATAAGTTTTGGGACGAGACATCAAGGTGTCCATAAAGGAGTTTTAGCAGGTGATGGAACACAAATGGCAGACAAAACATTGGCATATCCACAATGTTGTGGATAAACATGTTGATAACTTGATTAGCCATCCACATGTTCAGCAAGCAGCCAGCTGGATCAACCGGGATGAACCGGTTGCTTTCCCCACCGAAACCGTTTACGGGTTAGGTGCCAATGCCTTGTCTGACAAGGCTGTGCAGAAAATCTTTACGGCCAAAGGACGCCCGGCAGACAACCCATTAATTGTTCATATCTCAGCTGTGGATAACCTGGCAGGGGTTGTGGATGAAATACCTGCACAGGCCCGGTTGCTGATGGCCAAGTTTTGGCCCGGTCCATTAACTCTGGTTCTTCCCCGCGGGAGTCAAGTGTGCCAGAGTGTGACTGCAGGCCTGGATACTGTGGCAGTCCGCATGCCTGCCCATCCGGTGGCCCTGGCCCTCATTGAAGCGTGTGGAAAGCCGTTGGCAGCCCCCAGCGCTAACCTTTCAGGCAAACCCAGCCCCACCCGGGCTGAACACGTGTTGCATGATTTGTCCGGTCGGATTGTGGGTGTGCTGGACGGGGGAGAAACGGGGGTCGGTTTGGAGTCTACCGTTGTGGATGTGACTGGGGAAGTTCCCCTGTTGCTGCGTCCGGGCGGGGTAACCCAAAGTGAGCTGGAGGAAGTGGTCGGCCGCGTAGAGATAGATCCAGCGCTGTCCTATCACCTGGATTCCGTTCACAACACCGCAGCTTTTCGTCCCCGTTCACCGGGCTTGAAATATAAACATTACGCACCGGACGGGGAGGTCTTTCTTGTCTCTCTGGCCAAAGGAGTGAAGGCGATGCGCCGCTACATTCAAGAGTGTGCCCTCCGGGATAGAGAGCAGGGTTATTCTGTGGCTGTATTGACCACCGATGATGGGAAAGGATTTTATGTGGCCGATTTGGTTATCTCCTTAGGTGACCGGACCCGGCTGGAGAGGGTCGCCCAGCGGATTTATGCCGCCTTGCGAGAGGCGGATCAGGCGCAGATACAAAGAATATATGTTGAATCCTTTCCTACTGCAGCCGTAGGCGAAGCCATTATGAACCGCTTGCTCAAAGCTGCTCAGGGACGCATGCTTGAACCTTGAACCATGGAACCGCACTCTGTACAACTGGCAACCAGCTATTGTTAGCCTCGTAAGCAAATAAAAACTTCCCGGCTTGTACTTATTTCCTTCCCCCATGCATATGTTGAAAGAGACAAGGGGGGAGGACAGTTGCTCCACACCATAAACACCGGGGAACTGATCACACTAGGCTTGATGGCGCTTGCACTGGGGATGGATGCCTTCTCCATGTGTCTGGGATTGGGACTAGTGCGGATGGGTGCGCGAAGAATGGCAGCGATCGGACTATGCAACGGCTTTTTGCATATGGCCATGCCTTTGGCCGGTATGATCCTGGGTCAGATGATCGGGGACATGATTGGCCATCTGGCGCTCACTATAGGAGGAACCCTGCTGATCTGCTTTGGACTTCATATGGTCTATTCTTCCTTGTTCAGTGCTGCTACAACCCCATTATGGCTAAACACAACAGGGACCGGATTGTTTCTGTTTTCCGTCAGCGTTAGTTTGGACAGCTTTTCAGTCGGCTTGTCTTTAGGTCTGTTTGACGTTAACACTTGGCTAGCTATCCCATTGTTCGGCTTTTCCGGTTTGGTGCTAACCTGGCTGGGGTTAATCCTTGGCCGGTATGTGGGAGGCTGGATGGGCCATTATAGTGAGGCGGTGGGGGGTATGATTCTAGTCACATTTGGTCTTAAATTTCTGTTCTGATCTGTTCAGAGACGTCATACATAGGAGGCAGCCCCCGCATAGTGACATACACTGAGGAGAAGAACTACAACAGGAGGGATGATCTTTGAAACATATTTTATTTGTCTGTACGGGAAATACTTGCCGCAGTCCGATGGCGGAGTATTTGCTGCGTCACAAAGCAGGGGAAAAGTATGAGGTAAAATCGGCTGGTCTGGCTGCTTTTCCTGGTCAGGATGCTGCCGACCATGTCAAACAATTACTTAACGAGCAGGGGATTCTTGTTGACCATAAGTCTCAGCCGGTTACACCGGAATTGATGGAGTGGGCCGATTTGGTACTCACCATGACCGAGGCACACATGCACCACTTGCAAGAGCAATTTCCAGATAAAAAAGACGTCATATATACCTTGAAAACCTATGTGGACCCAAAGCATGAGAATCCCAATATTTCAGACCCGTTTGGCGGAAACAAGGAAGTCTATGAGTCCACCATGCATGAGATTGAAGCATGGCTGGAGCGCTTCGTAGAGAAAGAGGGCTAAAGGCTGAGCAATATTCTCCAAAATGTCACAAATTAAAATAGTCACAAGAAGGGACTCTGCTTCATTGTGAAGAAAGAAATAGGAAAAGAGTCCCTTTTGGTGTTAAGGAGGAGTGCCGTGATGAAAGCAGAACAAGCGAAACAGCGTTACACGTTCAGTTTGCAAAAAAAGATGGTATCAGGGATTGTTGTGCTGGCCCTGATTACTTATGGGTGCAGTGCCTTTTTCATTTTTGTAGTCAGTGACTATGTGCCCTGGATGACAGGTCTCTCGTTTACGCTGATTACCTTTGGCCTGGGAGTGATCTGGTCGGGCATTCTGGGTTATTTTGCAGCGAGGCGTATTACCCGTCCCATTCAGCGCTTGGCCCAGTCCATGCACACGGCTGCAACCGGTGATTTGAGAGTCAAGTTTGAAGGATACCGCTCTGATGATGAAATTAAAGCGTTAGGACAAGCCTTCAATCAGATGGTTCACCAATTGCAAGGGATGGTAGGGGACATTTCCAATCATTTTAAAGAGACCAACCGGCAAGTCCAAGAGTTGTCCCAAGCATCAGATTCAGCAGCCGAACAGGCAGAAGCGATCAGCCGCACCATCGAAGAAATTGCCTCCGGAGCAGAACGGTCGGCTTCCAGCGTGCAGGCCACAGTGGAAGCAGTGGAGTCAGTGACCGCCATGGCTGAGGAAGTGGATCGCTATGCTGAGGAATCGAAGCGGCTGGCAGAGGACATGGTCAGCGAATTGAATCACAGTGGTGAAGTGGTCCACTCTTTAATTGAAGGGATGGGCAGTCTTGCGGCAGTTAATCAGGAATCGCTGCAAGTGGTTTCCCGCTTGAAGGAGCAAGCCAAAGAGATTAATGAAATTACAGACATGGTAGGAGATATTGCCGAACAGACTAATTTGCTGGCTCTCAATGCCTCTATTGAAGCAGCCCGGGCTGGAGAACACGGGCGGGGATTTGCTGTTGTGGCTCAGGAAGTGCGTGAACTGGCTGATGAAAGCCGCCAGGCAGTGGGGCGCATTACTAAGCTGATTAACCATATTCACCAGGGTGTAGAGCAGGTTGTCAGTCACATTGAAGCTCAAGTGCACGCGGCAGAATCGGAATCAGCCAAAGGGCAGGAAGCCAATCAGGCTTTAGAGGCCATCAGCCGTTCTATTCATAAGGTGGTAGAATCAATTGCCCACATCACCCGTTTGGCAGGTGAACAAACGGAAGCGATGAAACGAACGTTGGCTGAAGCACAGGGGGTCGCTGCCGTTTCAGAGCAAACTTCGGCTGGTGCTCAAGAAGTGGCAGCTTCAGTTGAGCAGCAGACAGCAGTCATGGAAGAAATTGCTGCTTCCGCAGAGGTACTGGAACGAGAGGCGAAAACATTGCATGAGAAAATTAGCCGCTTTACGCTTTAACGGGTATAATCGGGTATAATAATTAAGAAGCCTTTTTGATCACCGCCAAAAGCGCATATGTGTCGAGAAAGGAGGGGGAAACCGTGAAAATTGCCATTGGTTCTGATCACGGAGGTTACCGATTAAAAGAAGAGATTAAAAGCATGCTCACTGAAATGGGACATGAAGTTGAGGATTTTGGTTGCCACTGTGCCGATTCGGTAGATTATCCCGATTATGCCGGCCCTGTGGCCCAGAAAGTGGCCGGCGGTGAGTTTGAGCGGGGTATTTTGATTTGCGGGACAGGGATCGGTATGTCTATTACGGCCAACAAGATCAGGGGGATTCGCTGTGCTTTGGCCCACGATACGTTCAGTGCCAAAATGACCCGCTTGCATAACGACAGCAATATATTGGCCATGGGTGAACGGGTGATTGGCCCTGGCTTAGCGAAAGAAATTGTTAAAGTATGGCTGGAGACGGAATTTGAAGGAGGGCGCCATGCCCGCCGTATTGATAAAATAAATGTGCTGGAAAAGGAGACGGAGGCAACATGAAGTTAACCTCCATCTATGACCAAACCAGACAAGTGCTGCAGGATCTCCTGGACCAATATCCCCTGGGCACCAAGCAGATTCTCGTACTTGGGGTCAGCACCAGTGAAGTGCTAGGGGAGAAAATCGGCACCCACGGAAGTGATGATGTGGCGGAAGCTATTTTCCGTGCTGTTGAAGATGTGCGGCAGAAACACGGTTTTCACATCGCTTACCAATGCTGTGAACATCTAAACAGGGCCCTGGTCGTGGAAAAGCGTACGGCTGATATCTTTCAGTTGGAAGAAGTGACCGTCATCCCTGCACCCAAGGCCGGGGGCGCCATGGCCGCCTATGCCTACCGCCAACTGGCTGATCCAGTCATGGTGGAACATATTCAAGCCCATGCCGGTATCGACATTGGCGATACCTTGATCGGTATGCATCTCAAACATGTGGCTGTCCCAGTCAGAGGCACGCTTAAGCAAGTAGGGAAGGCTCATGTTACGATGGCCAAAACACGGCCCAAGCTGATCGGAGGATCACGGGCCATCTACGAATTGGAGAAAAAGAATTGATTTACGCTGACGATCTGTTATAGTAGTTAGAAATGAGAAAACTGACCAATCGAGAACAGGACAGCCTAAAGGGGGAAGCGAAACGATGGATATTTTACATAAGCAAGATCCGGAAATTTACGAAGCCATTCAAGCAGAATTGGGCCGTCAGCGCAGCAAAATTGAGCTGATTGCCTCTGAAAACTTTGTCAGCCGGGCGGTTTTGGAAGCCATGGGCAGTGTGCTGACCAATAAATATGCCGAAGGTTACCCAGGCCGCCGCTATTATGGTGGTTGCGAACATGTGGATGTGGCTGAAGAGCTGGCACGGGAACGGGTGAAAAAATTATTTGGTGCCGACCATGCCAACGTCCAGCCCCATTCCGGGGCCCAGGCCAACATGGCTGTCTACTTTACAGTTCTAAAACCGGGTGATACCGTGCTGGGGATGAATCTGTCCCACGGGGGACATTTGACCCACGGCAGCCCTGTCAACTTCTCCGGCACCCTGTACAATTTTGTTGACTACGGAGTAGACCCGGACACGCACCGGATTGACTATGATGATGTTTTAAACAAGGCCAAAGAACATAAGCCCAAGTTGATTGTCGCTGGCGCCAGCGCCTATCCACGGGTGATCGATTTTGCCCGCTTGAAGGAGATCGCTGATGAAGTGGGTGCCTTGCTGATGGTGGATATGGCTCACATCGCAGGCCTTGTGGCGACAGGTCATCACCCTTCACCGGTACCTTATGCGGACTTTGTCACTTCTACCACCCACAAAACATTGCGTGGCCCCCGCGGCGGTTTGATTTTGTGTAAAGCTGAATACGCCAAACAGATTGATAAAGCCGTCTTTCCGGGCATGCAGGGCGGCCCGCTGATGCACATCATTGCCGCCAAAGCAGTTGCCTTTAAAGAAGCTCTCAGTCCGGAATTTAAAGCCTATTCCCAAGCCATTATCGATAATGCCAAGCAGTTGGCTCAAAGCCTGACCGACCGCGGGTTTACGCTCGTTTCCGGCGGAACGGACAACCATCTGATTTTGATTGATGTGCGCAATTTAAACCTGACCGGTAAACAGGCAGAGCACCTGTTGGATGAAGTGGGCATTACCTGCAACAAGAACACCATTCCGTTTGACCCTGAAAGCCCATTTGTCACCAGCGGCATTCGCATTGGCACGGCAGCGGTCACATCCAGAGGGTTTGATACGAAAGCAATGGAAGAGATTGCAGATATTATGGCTTTGGCGCTGAAACATCCGGAAGATGACAGCAAACAACAGGAAGCCAGAGCGCGCGTCCGCCAGCTGACGGAACGCTTCCCGCTCTATCCGGAGCTGTAGGAAGGAGTTTGCCATGAGTAAAGTCTATGTTTTCGATCATCCCTTGATTCAGCATAAACTAACCTATATTCGTAACAAGGAGACTGGGACCAAGGAATTTCGGGAACTGGTCGATGAAGTGGCTGCCTTGATGGCTTATGAAATTACGAGGGACATGCCTTTACAAGAGGTGGAAGTAGAGACTCCGGTGGCTAAGTGCAAATCGTATCTTTTAGCAGGGAAGAAGATCGGGCTGGTGCCTATCCTGCGCGCCGGATTGGGTATGGTGGATGGCATTTTAAAGCTGATTCCCGCAGCCAAAGTGGGGCATGTGGGTTTATACCGGGATCCTGACACGTTGGAGCCGGTGGAATACTATGTGAAGCTGCCCAGTGACATTGAAGAGCGTGATTTTATTGTCATTGACCCTATGCTGGCTACGGGAGGATCAGCTGTGGCGGCCATTCACTCCCTCAAAAAGCGGGGAGCGTCCAATATGAAGCTGATGTGTTTGATTGCCGCACCGGAAGGGATTGAGCGGGTGCAAGAGGAGCATCCTGATGTGGATATTTATGTGGCCAGTGTGGATGAGAAGCTGAATGAGAAAGGCTATATTGTCCCCGGCTTGGGCGATGCCGGCGACCGGCTGTTTGGCACAAAGTAACATCCGCAGATCATAAATATAACTTGCAGCATTAAATATTAAAGGAGATGCTTCATATGCGTAAAATCAAGGTGATGTCCATTTTTGGGACACGCCCTGAAGCGATTAAAATGGCCCCACTGGTTCATGAATTGAAAAAGCATGAGCAAGAGATTGAATCGTTGGTCACGGTGACTGCCCAGCATCGGGAAATGCTGGATCAGGTGTTGCGCCTGTTCAAAATCGCCCCTGATTATGATCTCAATATCATGCAAGCCCGCCAAACGTTAACTCAGGTGACGGTAAGGGCTCTGGAAGGTTTGGAGGCGGTCATTAAAGAGGCCAAACCTGACATCATTCTGGTTCATGGGGATACGACAACCACCTTTGTGGCCAGCCTGGCTGCTTTTTACCATCAAATCGCAGTTGGACATGTGGAAGCAGGTCTCAGGACTTACCGCAAAGATTCCCCCTATCCTGAAGAAATGAACCGTCAATTAACAGGTGTGTTGGCTGACTTGCATTTTGCTCCAACCCAGCAGGCAGCTGAACACTTGTTACAGGAACATAAGCCTGCCGAAAGTATTTATATTACCGGTAACACGGCCATTGACGCCCTGAAGACCACCGTACGGGACGATTACACACATCCCATTCTGGAACAGCTGGGGAATTCCCGGATGATTTTGATGACGGCTCACCGGAGGGAAAATCTGGGAGAACCCATGCGGCGCATTTTCAGAGCGGTACGCCGACTGGTTACTGAGCAGGGGGACATCCACGTGGTCTACCCGGTCCACTTAAATCCTGCGGTTCGGGAAGCAGCTCAGGATATCCTCGGCGGACATGACCGCATTCATCTTATTGAGCCGCTGGATGTACTTGACTTCCATAATTTTGCGGCCCGTGCCCATCTCATTTTGACCGACTCGGGTGGCATTCAGGAAGAGGCTCCTTCCCTTGGCGTTCCCGTTCTTGTTTTGCGGGATACCACCGAGCGTCCAGAGGGAGTGCAAGCAGGTACGTTAAAACTGGCCGGCACTCAAGAGGAAGAGGTCTATCAGCTGACCCGACAGTTATTAACAGACAACCGGATGTATGAACAAATGGCCAAGGCATCCAATCCTTACGGAGATGGGCAGGCATCCAAACGGATTGTGGAGGCTATCCTCCATTATTACGGCAGGCGTTCTGAACGGCCAGCTTCCTTTCAAGTGCCGCTTATCATCTCATAAAGCAGTTGATTTGGAACGATGGTGCAGTTGAGCAATAAGCTTTTATATACCGCGGGCACAATTCCCTTTCGCCAAACAGGAATTGTGCCTCTTTTTAAAGGAGGTTCTCGGGTCAATGAGAGAAGTGGTGATTGTCAGTGCTGCCCGGACAGCGATTGGTAATTTTGGAGGTGCATTGAGCCAAATTCCGGCGACCACATTGGGTGCGGTGGTCATCAAAGAAGTGTTAAACAGGGCCGGGGTCGCGGCTGATCAGGTGGATGAAGTGATTATGGGCAACGTGTTGCAAGCAGGCCTGGGACAGGGACCGGCCAGACAGGCAGCGCTCCAGGCAGGTCTGCCCCACCATGTGCCGTCCATGACGATCAACAAACTATGTGGTTCCGGATTGAAAGCAGTGCATTTGGCTGCCCAAGCTATTCAACTGGGAGAGGCAGATATTGTGGTAGCCGGGGGAATGGAAAATATGAGCTTAGCCCCTTATTTGCTGCCTAAAGCGCGTCAGGGATACCGCATGGGGGATCAGCAAGTGGTGGACAGCATGTTGCAAGATGGCTTGCTTTGTGCCATGAACAACTATCACATGGGCATTACCGCTGAAAATTTGGCTGAAAAATACGACATCAGCCGTGAAGAACAGGATCAATTTGCTGCATTAAGCCAGCAAAAAGCGGAGCGCGCCCTCGCTGAAGGGCGGTTTAAAGAGGAGATTGTACCTGTTGAGGTCCCACAGAAAAAAGGGGCTCCCCTCTTATTTGACACCGATGAGTTTCCCAGAGCGGGCGTGACGGCAGAATCACTGGCCAAACTGCGCCCAGCTTTCAAAAAAGACGGAACGGTGACGGCCGGCAATGCTTCCGGTATCAATGACGGGGCTGCAGCGGTGTTGGTTATGTCTGCTTCCAAAGCAGAGAAATTAGGGCTTGAACCACTGGCTGTGATCCGGGCCAATGGCCATGCCGGGGTTGACCCGTCCATCATGGGTATCGGTCCTGTTCCCGCCACACAAAAAGCCCTCGCCAAACTGGGATTGTCGCTTAAAGACATGGATTTAATTGAAGCCAATGAAGCGTTTGCTGCTCAGTCTCTGGCCGTGGGCAAAGAGCTGGACTGGAACCCGGATATCGTTAATGTGAATGGGGGGGCCATTGCGTTGGGCCACCCGATTGGAGCCAGCGGAGCGCGCATTTTGGTCACCCTCTTGTTTGAAATGAAACGCAGACATGTAAAACGGGGCTTGGCCACACTGTGTATTGGCGGCGGCCAAGGGGTAGCTACCATTGTAGAACGCCCATAAGAACTTTTGGGCCGACAAGCCAAGAATGACTTGTAAAATCAAGGATCATGCAAACAGGGGGAGATGTTATGCAAACCATAGAAAACATCGAAGCTTATCAGAGCGCCATTAAAGAAGGAGTCACTGTTCTTATGTTCAGCGCAGATTGGTGTCCCGACTGTCGTGTCATTGACCCATTTATGCCTGAAGTAGAAGAAAACTTCAAGTCCCAGCTCAAGATGTACAAAGTGGATCGTGACCAGATGCTTGATCTGGCTCAGCAGTTAGACGTGTTTGGGATTCCCAGTTTCATCGCCTATCGTAACGGCCAGGAAATCATGCGTTTTGTCAATAAGGAGCGCAAAACACGGGAACAAATCGAAGCCTTTCTCAACCGGGTCGTGCAAGTCTCCCAGGCCCTAGAAGAGTACACAAAGTCCCTGTCTTAAATGCAGGGACTTTTACACATGATATGATAGAATAAAAGATTAACCTTCGGGGGAAGGGAGGGGTTAGATGAAGGAGCTCAAAGTGTTGGTCGCTGATGACGACCCCAACGTTTGTGAGATTATTCGTCTCTATTTTGAAGAACATCACATCCAGGTGGTTGAAGCGAACGATGGGGAGGAGGCTGTCAGATTAACCGCAGAGGAACAGCCGGATGTGATTATTCTTGATGTGATGATGCCAGGGATGGACGGCTATGATGTCACTCGCCAACTGAGGACCAAAACAGATGTGCCCATTATTATGTTGACAGCAAAAGACAGCGAAATTGACCGGGTACTTGGACTGGAATTAGGGGCGGATGATTATGTAACCAAGCCGTTCAGCCCGCGGGAACTGGTGGCTCGCATCAAGGCGATCTTGCGGCGCATGTCCCGGGAGAGGGAAGAGGAACGCAAGGACAACGGTCAGGGAGCCAAAGAGGCTGTACAAGTGGAAGCAGGCCCCCTGTTCATAGATGCCGAACGCCGCGAAGTGTCCGTTCATGGCCAGGCCATTAGCCTTAGGCCCAAAGAATTTGATTTGCTTCTTTACCTGGCACGCCATCCTGGAGTCGTACTGGGGCGGGAACAACTGTTGGAGCAGGTGTGGGGTTATGATTTTTACGGCGATATGCGCACTGTTGACGCCCACATTAAAAAATTGCGGAAAAAGTTGAATGAGTATGATCTTGAATGCATTCATACAGTATGGGGTGTCGGTTACCGCTTTGAACTGCCGGCAGACAAACAAGGACGTGATGGGGCGTGACCAAGTGGCTTGGACGCAGTTTGTTCCGACGGCTGCTGATCAGTTACCTGATCACCGTTTTACTCGGACTGGGTGTGATGGGTACCGTGATCTCCTTTTTAACTACCAGTCATATCACTCAAACCAAAGAGCAGGAGATGCTCCGGCAAGCCAAGCGGGTCAATGCCACGATCCAGCATACAGACCAAGTGACGGAGCAGATGAAGGATACCTTGATCTTTTTGGACTCTGCTTTTGATGCCCGCATTTGGGTTTTTAACGAACGGGGAGAGATCATTGCCAGCTCCATGCCTGACGAAGTGTTTGTGGGCCGGGAAATGTCCACTTCCATAGTAGAACAGGTTATGCAAGGGCAGGATGTGATTAAAAATCTCAATATAGAAGGCTTGCCTCGGCCGATGATGTCTGTGGTTGTACCCTGGGGGGAAGAAGACCAACTATATGGGGGTATTGTCCTTCATTCCCCCATTGAAGGTATTGAGTCCACCTTTCGCAATTTGCGGGAAACGGTCTTGTGGGCGATGCTGTTTGCCATCTTGGTCACCACGGTCATGGTTTCCTACCTTTCCTGGTCCATCTCCCGCCCGTTGCGACATATTGAGCAGGCAGCCAATGAAATTGCCCTCGGCAACTACAGGAAAAGAGTACAGGAACAATCGGCTGATGAAATAGGCGAACTGGCCAAAAGTTTTAACCACATGGCCGAAAAACTGGAACAGGTAGAGAACGAGCGTCAAGCCCAGGAGCAGAAGCGTGATGAATTTTTGGCCAATATTTCCCACGAATTGCGCACCCCATTAACATCCATGCAAGGCTTTTTGGAAGCATTGCAGGATGGATTGGTTAAGGATGAAGAGTCGAAGCGGCGTTATTATGATGTGATGTACCGGGAAACGATGCACTTAAACCGGCTGGTAGACGACATGATGGATTTAATCAAACTGGAAAAAGGAGATATTAAACTGGAACCTTACCATGTTCAGGTGGGAGAGATTATTGAAAAAGTCGTCTTCCTGCAGGAAGCCAAGGCAGAAGAGCGGCACAACGAGATCCATGTCGATTATCCGGATGATTTACCGGCGTTGTGGGCTGACCCAGTCCGCTTGGAGCAGATCTTTAACAATTTACTTGGCAATGCGATTAAATTTACAGAGAATGGCACCATTCGGATCACCATTAGATCTAATCATCAATCCATCATTGTCTCAATCACCGATACGGGGATTGGTATTCCCTCCCATGACTTGCCCAAAATTTGGGACCGCTTTTTCAAAGTGAATCGCATGCGCTCTAAAAAAGAAGGAGGAACAGGCTTGGGCTTAGCGATAGTCAAAGAACTGGTGGAGCTGCACGGGGGTACGATTGAGGTGCAGAGTGAGGTGGGCAAGGGGACCACCTTTACGGTCACATTTCCCCTTAGACGAGCGAAAGCCTAAATAGGCTACGGTGAGAGAGGGCCCTCCCAGCTCCGGAAAAAATGTTCACATTTTTTTCACATTATGTTCATAAGTGTTCACAATTTGGTTAAAGTGTGGTCATGTTTGCCCTCTATACTAGAGGTTAACAAACCGGAGCTGCCGGTTGTGAAGACAATCCAGTGTATGAAACAAAGGATGGTCAGTTAACTGTCTGATTTAAAACAAGGAGGGCGATTGATATGTTTAAAAAACTGTTGCTCAGTTTAGCTTTAGTCTCCATTTTGCTGGTCGGCTGTGCCGAAGGTGCGGATGACCCGGGTACAGAACAACCAGCTGATGTTCAAGAGCCTGCCGGTGAAGGTGAAAGCAGCAACTAATGAAGCGGCTGCCCTGCCCCTGCAGGGCTTTTTTTTTTCGCTTTTTAGACACAATTTTGACAAACTTTTGGGAATGGAAAATGATTTCCTTCACATTGACAAACATAAGTCAATATTATACGATATAACAGGTATCTTTAGTTGTGAAGGAGTTCACTGGAAGCGATTCACTTTTCGTGCTTAACGAGACAGAGGGGGTTTATGTGTGGCTGGTTCCAACTCCCCGTGGCGAGCCTTATCAGTGGTCAGTTTGATCGGCATCGATCTGGCTGCCTGTACCATTATCGGCTATTGGTTGGGGCGTCAGGCGGACCAGTGGCTGGGTACAGAACCGCTGGGGCTCATCATCGGTGTGTTTGCGGGGCTGGGAGCCGGTATCCTAAGTATTATCCCTGTTGTGAAAAAGTATCTGTGACAATGGAGTTTGTTATGTTTGAAGATATGGTGGGACGCATCAGGCGTCTGACGCGCTTTTTCTTGTTTAGCTTGGCTTTCGTCGTTTTGGGATGGGGATTTTCCGGCTATCCCTCTTTCTTTGCCGGGATGGGCTTGGGATTATGCATTGGGTATATCGGTGCGATTCATCTGACCAAACGCGTCCAGTATTTTGGACAAGCCGCAGCAAAAGGAGAGCCGCTGCCCAACTTGGGAACCATGACCCGGCTGGCTTTGGTTTCACTTGCTGCCGTGATGGTGATGATCTACCCCCACTATTTTGATTACATTGGTCTGGTCATTGGGTTGATGATGCCGACAGTATTCGCCATAGGCGATGCTATATATGATCAACTTAAACAAGAGAAGTAGCAGAAAGGGGTGAATACTGCTTGCAGTACAAAGAGCCAACTTTTACCTTGCTAGGTTTTCTGGAGTTTAGTTTTACGGTTGTTCTAATGGTCACGATCACCGCCGCATTAACTTTTGCTGTTGCTTATGCGGGTGCACGGCAGGCTCATACAGGCAAACCGTCCGGCATGCAAAACTTCATGGAATGGATGGTTGAATTTATTCGCGGCCTAGTGGGCAGCACTATGCACTCTGCACGCAACAACCAGTTTGTCATGCTGGCTTTGGCGTTAATCATGTTTATCTTTATTGGTAATTTTCTTAGCATACCGTTTAAAATCACCACAGACAATTATTACATTCTTTGGAAAGCGCCAACTTCCGATCCGCATGTGACTTTGACGCTGGCGATCACTGTGATTGTTCTGTCTAACATACTTGGCATCCGTATGCTGGGATTCAAGGAATACTTTTTACATTATTTTAAACCTCAGGCTTGGCAATTTCCGTTACATATTATTGAGGAGTTCGCCAAGACGCTGACCCTGGGCTTGCGACTGTTTGGTAATATCTTTGCCAAAGAAACATTGGCTGGGATGCTGGCCCATGCTGGCTTCGCTAGTGTTGTTGGTGCCGTTGCTTTTGCCCTTCCGATGATTGCCTGGCAGGCATTTGGAATTTTTGTAGGGGCCATTCAGGCATTTGTCTTCACAATATTGACATTGGTGTATATTGCTCAAAAAGTGGAACCTGATCATTAGGTTTAAGCCTCATCTTTTACAATCATTGAGGTTTAGCATAAATCACTCTCTTTATCAACTTCTGTCTGATCTGTTTAGATTCTGAAAGGAGGATTTCTCAATGGATTTTGCGGTATTAGCAGCAGCAATTGCTGCAGGTTTAGCAGCTTTAGGGGCAGGTATTGGGGTATCAAATATTGTTGGCAGTGCGCTTGACGGCATTGCGCGTCAACCCGAGTCTCGCGGTGTACTGCAAACCACGATGTTTATCGGGATTGGTCTGGTAGAAGCGATTCCGATCATCGCTATTGTGATTGCCTTCATTGCCTTAGGAAGATAACCCTAATTTAAAATCAAGCGTATGGCGAGGTCAGCTTGACCTTCGCCTTTCCTTTGTATTTGAGACTCGAAGGGAGTGAATGACATGGAAATGGAACTGGGTGCCATCCGTTGGGGTGATATGATCTATTCACTGCTCATGTTTATTGTTCTTTTCCTGCTCCTTCGTAGATATGCCTTTGGTCCGTTAATGGGTGTCATGGAAAAGCGGGCGAAGCAGATTGAAGAAGACCTGGAACATGCCAAACAAAACCGCGCTGAAGCTGAAAAATTGCTTGAGCAGCAGCGTGCTGAGCTGGCACAAGCCAAGCAAGACGCAAAAACCATTCTTGATAACGCACGCACAACCAGTGAGAAACAGGCTGATGAAATCATCAGGACAGCCAAAGAAGAAGTGGAGCAGTATAAAAGTGTCGCTCGCAAAGAAATTGAGCGCGAAAAGGAAAAAGCGATCGAAGCGCTTCGCCAGGAAATGGGCAAACTGTCTGTTTTGCTGGCCAGCAAAGTGATTGAAAAAGAACTGGATCCACAGCAGCAGCAGCAACTGATTGACGATTATCTTAAAGAGGTAGGGACCAAAAAATGGGTGCAGTAGCAAAGCGTTATGCCAAAGCCCTGTTTGAAGTAGCCAAAGAAAAAGATGAACTTGACCTCGTTAAACAGGAATTGCAAAACATTCAAGAGCTGCTGAACCAGAATCCCGCCTTTGTTCAATTTCTTCGCCATCCACTAATCGAGAAGCAAGCCAAAAAAGAGTTCATCGGCAAAGTGTTTGCTGGCCAACTCTCTCAGGCTATGACTGGTCTCTTGCACCTTTTGATTGAACGGGACCGTGAAAATGAGCTGGAAGATATTGCAGCCTATTATGCGGACCTGCTTAATAAAGAACGCGGGGTGGTCGATGCTGTCGTCACCACCGTTTCCCCGCTCTCAGAGGAGCAAGAAGAGCAGTTGCGTCAGGTATTTGGCCGTATTACAAATAAAAATGTCCGCCTTCATCCTGTGGTTGATCCCGGCATTTTGGGCGGCATTAAAGTGAAAATTGGCGACCGAATCTATGACGGAAGCGTGCAAGGCAAACTATCCCGCTTTGAACGTATGATCGAAAGAACGAAAAGCTAGCAGATTGGGGTGAAATAGATGAGCATCAGACCTGAAGAAATTAGTGCGTTAATCAAAAAGCAGATCGAGAATTATGAAGCAGATCTGGAGGTTGTTGAAGTAGGAACCGTGATCCAGGTTGGTGACGGGATTGCCCGTGTACACGGCTTGGAAAACGTCATGGCTGGGGAGTTGCTCGAGTTTGAGAACGGTGTCATGGGAATGGCTCAAAACCTGGAAGAGGACAACGTGGGTATCGTTATCTTGGGTCCCTTCTCTGAGATTCGTGAAGGCACACAAGTGAAGCGTACAGGACGCATTATGGAGGTGCCTGTAGGCGAAGCCTTGCTTGGCCGCGTAGTCAACCCTCTTGGTCAGCCCCTTGATGGCCGTGGTCCGATTGAAACATCGGAATACCGCCCGGTTGAATCTCCCGCACCTGGTGTCATGGATCGTAAATCCGTGCATGAACCGCTGCAAACGGGGATTAAAGCGATTGACTCCATGATCCCCATAGGACGCGGTCAGCGTGAGTTGATTATCGGTGACCGTCAGACCGGTAAAACCACCATCGCCATTGACACAATCATTAACCAAAAAGGAAAAGACGTCATTTGTATCTACGTCGCCATTGGCCAAAAGCAATCCACTGTGGCTGGTGTGGTGGAGAAACTGCGTCAGCATGATGCACTGGACTACACGATTGTGGTTACAGCTGCTGCTTCTGAGCCAGCACCGCTGTTGTATCTGGCGCCTTATGCCGGGTGCGCCATGGGCGAGTATTTCATGTATAAAGGACAACACGTCGTTGTGGTCTATGACGACCTGTCCAAACAAGCTGCAGCTTACCGTGAGCTGTCCTTGCTGTTAAGACGTCCGCCGGGACGTGAAGCTTATCCTGGGGATGTATTCTACCTGCACTCCCGCTTATTAGAGCGTGCCGCTAAACTGAGCGACGACAAAGGTGGCGGATCCTTAACGGCCCTGCCGTTTATTGAGACCCAAGCCGGTGACGTCTCCGCTTACATCCCAACCAACGTGATCTCCATTACCGACGGACAGATTTTCCTGGAATCTGACCTGTTCTATTCCGGTGTGCGTCCGGCCGTTAACGTTGGTTTATCCGTTTCCCGTGTCGGGGGCGCTGCTCAGATCAAAGCGATGAAGAAAGTGGCCGGTACCTTGCGTCTGGACCTGGCCCAGTACCGTGAGCTGCAGGCATTCGCCCAGTTTGGCTCCGACTTGGATAAAGCCACACAGGCCAAGCTGAACCGCGGGGAGCGCACCGTAGAAATTTTGAAACAAGATGAGAACAAACCGATGGAAGTTGAGGAACAAGTGATCAGCATTTATGCCGTGACCAAAGGATTCTTAGATGACATTCCGGTGGGGGATGTGCGCCGTTTCGAAGAAGAGCTGTTAAGCTTCATGCGCGCCCACAAAGATTCCTTGCTCGACCATATCCGCCAGACTGGTGAATTGCCAGACACGAAAGAACTGGATGCTGCCATTGAAGAGTTTAAGAAAGGCTTTACACCGTCTGCCTAAAAGGCCGCATGTTAAACAGAGGAAAAAGGTGGTGAATGCGTCATGCAAGGAATGAGAGAGATCAAGCGCCGTATCCGTTCGGTTAAAAATACACGCCAAATCACCAAAGCGATGAAAATGGTGGCGGCAGCCAAGCTGCGCCGGGCACAGGAAACAGCCGAGAATGCCCGTCCCTATGCCGAAAAAATTAAAGAGGTGATCTCCAGTATTGCAGCTGGGACCAAGGATTTTTCTCACCCCATGCTGGAAGCCCGTCCAGTCCAAAAGACGGGTTACATGGTGATCACCTCCGACCGGGGCTTGGCCGGACCGTATAATGCCAATATTTTGCGTATGGTGGCCAAAACGATCGATGAGCGTCACCAGTCCAAAGACGAATACGTCATTTTTGCCATTGGCCGCAAAGGGCGTGACTTCTTTGCCAAGCGGGGCTATCCTGTGGTGGAAGAAGTAACCGGTATCTCCGACACCCCTTCCCTGGTGGAAATTCAGGACATTGCCCAAAGTGCGATTGGCATGTTTGCCGATGAGACGTTTGACAAGCTGACCATCTTTTATAACGAGTTTGTCAGCCCGATTGTGCAGCGCCCTGTGGAGAAGCAGCTGCTTCCCCTGGCCTCTGAAGAAGTACTCAGCGGCCCGGTCAGCCAATATGAATATGAACCGGACAGTGAATCTGTCTTGGAAGTGTTGCTGCCCAAGTATGCTGAAACCTTGATTTACAGTGCTTTACTGGATGCCAAAGCAAGTGAGTTTGGTGCACGGATGACAGCGATGGGGAACGCAACCGATAACGCCACAGAAATGATTGAGTCGCTGACGCTGCAGTTTAACCGCGCCCGTCAGGCTGCGATTACCCAAGAGATTGCTGAAATTGTCGCAGGAGCCAATGCCTTAAGTTAGGTAAAGCAAGGAGGGAAAACGCGTGAATAAAGGACGTATCATCCAAGTTATGGGTCCTGTTGTTGACATTCAATTTGAAAGTGGACAACTGCCCGATCTCAATAATGCCATTACGATTGAGCGGCCCCAAGGTGGCACATTGACCGTAGAAGCAGCCGTTCATCTTGGAGATAATGTCGTCCGTTGTGTGGCCATGGCCTCAACGGATGGACTGGTTCGCGGACTGGAGGCGACAGATACAGGTGCGCCCATTTCCGTGCCCGTTGGGGAAGCCACTTTGGGACGTGTCTTTAACGTTTTAGGTGAACCCATCGATGAACAAGGAGAGGTTCAGGCGGAGGAGAAACACCCCATTCACCGTCCTGCTCCGGAATTTGAAGAGCTCTCCACAGCCGATGAAATTTTGGAAACGGGTATTAAGGTGATTGACCTGTTGGCCCCTTATGCCAAGGGGGGTAAGATCGGTCTCTTCGGTGGTGCCGGTGTGGGTAAAACCGTGTTGATCCAAGAGCTGATCAACAACGTGGCGCAAGAGCACGGCGGTTTGTCTGTCTTTGCCGGTGTTGGTGAGCGTACACGCGAAGGTAACGACCTGTACCATGAGATGAAGGACAGCGGCGTTATTTCCAAAACATCCATGGTCTTCGGCCAGATGAACGAGCCCCCGGGAGCCCGTCTGCGCGTTGCTTTGACCGGTTTGACCATGGCCGAGTATTTCCGTGACAGAGAAGGTCAGGACGTGCTGCTCTTCATCGATAACATCTTCCGCTTTACCCAGGCCGGTTCAGAGGTGTCCGCTTTGCTGGGACGCATGCCTTCTGCGGTTGGTTACCAGCCGACGCTGGCCACTGAGATGGGTCAGTTGCAAGAGCGGATCACTTCAACCAAAAAAGGATCCATCACTTCAATCCAGGCTATTTACGTTCCGGCGGATGACTACACAGACCCGGCGCCGGCTACCACCTTCGCCCACTTGGACGCGACCACCAACCTGGAGCGTAAATTAGCAGAGATGGGGATCTATCCGGCTGTGGATCCGCTGGCGTCTACATCCCGTATTCTCTCTCCTGCCGTTGTAGGGGAGGAGCATTATCAAGTGGCACGCGGCGTACAGCAAGTGTTGCAGCGCTATAACGACTTGCAAGACATCATCGCTATCTTGGGTATGGATGAATTAAGTGATGAAGATAAGCTGACTGTGGCACGTGCCCGTAAAATCCAACGCTTCCTCTCTCAACCGTTCCATGTGGCCGAACAGTTTACCGGTATGCCCGGAAAATATGTGCCGGTTAAAGAGACGGTCCGCGGCTTTAAAGAAATTTTGGAAGGCAAGCATGACAATTTGCCTGAAGATGCCTTCTACATGGTGGGTACCATTGACGAAGCGGTTGAGAAAGCGAAGAAACTGTAATTCCCTGGGATAGGGAGGATAAACTATGGCAACTGTTCAAGTTGATATCGTCACACCTGAACGGAAAGTGTTTCAGGGAGAGGCTGATATTATCATCGCCCGCGGTGTGGAGGGTGAATTGGGGGTTATGGCCGGCCACGCTCCTCTGGTCACCGCGTTGAAAACAGCACCGATCCGCATCAAGCAAGGGGGCCAGGAAACCCTGATTGCTGTGAGTGGCGGCTTCTTGGAAGTGCGCCCTGATAAAGTGAACGTATTGGCTGATACAGCCGAATTGCCTGAAGAAATTGACGTGGAGCGTGCCCAAAAAGCAAAGGCGCGCCATGAGACCATCCTGAAACGGCTGGATAAATCGGATAAGGATTACCTGCGCCACAAGCGTGCTTTGGAACGGGCTGAAGTACGCCTGCAGGTGGCTAAAAGCAAATAGGCCCTGTAAGTGACTGGAAAGCATGATTTAAACCTCCTTGACCATCATGGCAAGGAGGTTTTGTGTGGTGTGTTGCCTATTTGAGTACCACAATATGTCCTATCATCGGTCCTTCGTTGGACAAATCAGTGTGGGAGAGGCAGACGATTTTGAATGTGCCTGCTTTTTTTGCTACAAATTCAACGGTTGTTACATCCCCCTTGACAACCTCCCCTTTCACACCCATGCCTTCGATAGTGAAAGGGTGGCTATGACCATTAAGTCCAATGATGTTCAGCCGAACGCGATCCCCTTTATTCACAACCAACAAACCGGGATCCCAGCGATAAATTTCCATCTGTTCACCCGTTTGGGGATGCTTCCCGGTATGCTCTACGGCCACCAAATCAAAGGTTTTTACATCATTATCTCGCCCACCCGCTGGCACAGAATCGCCAGTGCTGTTAGACAGGAACCAATAGCTACCGGCCAGGAGTAAGACCAGCACAACAACAATCCAGCCCATCAGTTTTTTACCATTTAACACCATAGACACCCGCTCCTTGTTCCTTAGTCCAAATATTTGTACAAGGTTATGCGTTGTCCCGGTGTTTTATGCCTAAAGATGGATGCCAGTCGGATAAAATTTCGTTACTGTTTCCCCAAGGCTTTATCCAGGTAAGCCATGGCAGCTTCCCGGCTGGCCAATACCTTAGCTTCCCGCTCCAGATCTTTTTGCACTTTCTCCTGGGCTTTAGCCACGACTGTTTCAGCCTTTTCCTGGGGAATAACCACTACGCCATCTGCATCGCCCACAATCAAGTCTCCCGGCTTGACGCTGGCACCAGCACAGGAGATGGGCACATCTACTTCCCCGCTGCCACTCTTATCGCTGGCTGCCACCGTGACACTGCGGCAAAATACCGGCAAGTCTATCTTTTTGATTCCCTGCACATCCCGCACAGCTCCGTCAATGACAAGCCCGGCAATCCCCAACAGCTTGGCCAACTCCACCATGAAATCCCCGACGATCGCATTATAGGTGTAGCCACGGGCATCTATGACCAGCACCTCCCCATCTTCGGCTTCACGCATGGCTTGCAGCAACAGCTTGTTGTCAGCCGCTCTGAGCTTGACAGTACGGACTTTGCCGGCCACTTTCCACTCCTCTTTCAATGGCTTAATAGCCGGGTCCAGATGATAGAGCCCACCCAGTGCATCGGAAACAACCGTTGTGGGTAACGTTTTTAATAGCTCAATTACCTGGTTCATCATATTCCACTCCTTTGTTTTCCACTCCTTTGTTAGAATAAGCACACACTATATTGAAATTATACAAAACTGGGACAATTATGACCAATAGCAAGGCTAGTGCATGCTTCTTCAATGATAAACTGATCGGTAAAGGGTTGTGATATAGATCATAGTTTTACTAGCGGAGGTAAGATACAATAGAACGTGGTTTCACCAAACAAAAAACTGCGAGCAGGGTGGCTTGTCTTTTCCACCTTGGGCTGACAGAAAATGGCCGTCAAAAGGGGTAGGTCTTAGTTAGACAGTTTTTGGCACATTTGATATAATGTTAAGAGGTATTTAACCCTTGTTTCTAGCGATTTGTTACATGACAGATCCATAAGTTAAACAGATTAACAAGCTGGATAAAGGAGTCTCACCTTGTTTCCACCGAATAATGGGGGGGAAGGGAAGTTAATGGACTTTTTTAATGTGTACCAGAACAACTATCTCGTGGTTACCGCCTTTATCTTGATTGGTGTGCTCCTGCCAATGGTAGCGCTTACGGCAGGGCGCTTGCTCAGACCGCACAACCCCTATGAGGCCAAGCGCATCACTTATGAAAGCGGAATCGACCCGGTTGGCGACAGTTGGGTGCGTTTTAATGTGCGCTATTATGTGATTGCGCTCTTGTTTGTGTTGTTTGATGTGGAGGCGGTGTTTATCATTCCATGGGCTGTGGCCTATGAGAAGCTGGGTTTTTTTGCATTGATTGAGATGCTGATCTTTGTCATCTTCCTATTACTTGGGTTGGTTTATGCTTGGAAGAAGAAGGTGTTAAAATGGATCTAAACTTGGAGAAGATCACACCGAAAGAAGAGGAAGAACTGAAGCGCAATGTCTTTTTAACCACCTTGGAGCAGGTCAAAGCTTGGGCCCGCAGCAATTCCATGTGGCCTTTAACATTTGGCCTGGCTTGCTGTGCCATTGAGATGATGGGGACTGGGGCTTCCCACTACGATTTAGACCGCTTCGGCTCAGGTGTTTTCCGTCCCTCGCCCCGTCACGCTGATGTGATGATTGTCGCCGGTACAGTGACGAAGAAAATGGCACCTGTGCTGCGCCGGTTGTATGATCAGATGCCTGAACCCAAATGGGTCATTGCTATGGGAGTTTGTGCCACAGCGGGCGGACCATACGTCAAGTCCTACTCCGTGGTCAAAGGTGTGGATCAGGTTGTGCCAGTTGATGTATATATTCCCGGTTGCCCGCCCAACCCGGCTGCTTTGATTTACGGTATTAACAAGCTGCAGGAAAAAATCCGCTATGAAGCCAAAACTGGAAAGCGGGTGACCAATCGATGAGCGACGAACAGAAAAAAACAGACCAGCCGATGGACGAAGAAGAACTGAAGAAGAAAAAAGCAGCTGCCGCAGCTAAAGCCAAAGCCGCAGCTGCTGCCAAAGCAAAAGCGGCTGCCGCGGCCAAAGCCAAAGCAAAACGGGAAGCAGCAGACGGAGACGCTGACGACGCCAAAGCCAAAGCGAAGGCCGCCGCGATTGCCAAGGCCAAAGCGGCAGCGGCAGCCCGGAAGAAAAAGGCTTTGGAAGGCAAAGAGGAAGAAGTTAAGCCCAAAGAGCCGTCTAAGAACCAGCCGCTGTTAGATAAGTATGTTAGAGTCCTCAAAGAACACTTTGAGGAAGACGTGCTTGAAGACGCCTATATTAATGAACTGGCCAAAGAAGTGCCCACTCTGGTGATCAAAAAGGAACACTGGTTTGAAGTGGCCCAATTTATGAAACATAATGAACAACTGTCTTTTGATTATCTTTCCCACCTGGCTGGGATTGACCATGAAACCCATATGGAGGTCTATTATCATTTTTATTCCTATAAAGAAAACCAGCCGGTGGCTGTACGGGTGAAGACTGACCGGGACGAAGCCCGTGTTCCGTCCATCACGCCCATCTGGGCCGGAGCTAACTGGCCGGAGCGGGAAGCGTATGATTTGTTGGGTATTCACTTTGATGGTCATCCCAATTTGAAGCGGATTCTCTTAACCGATGATTGGGTGGGTTATCCTTTACGCAAAGATTATGAGCAATATGACGAAGAGATCTAAATGATTAAGTGACTTAACGATCAGTGAGGAGTTGTCGAGGACAATGATCCGAACAGAAGAGATGATGCTCAATGTCGGTCCCCAGCACCCGAGTACCCACGGAGTGTTTCGCGTCGTCCTCAAAATAGACGGGGAAATTATTAAAGAAGCCACACCAGTGATTGGTTACCTGCACAGAGGGACTGAAAAGCTGGCCGAAGACTTGAATTATACACAAATTATTCCCTATACGGACCGGATGGACTACCTGGCTGCCATGACCAACAACTATGTGATCTGCCATGCCGTGGAAACCATGATGGGCATGGAGATTCCCGAACGGGCCGAATATTTGCGGGTCATTACCATGGAACTGGGCCGCATTGCCAGTCACCTCGTTTGGTTCGGCACGTATTTGCTGGATATTGGCGCCATGAGTCCCTTTTTATATGCCTTCCGGGACCGGGAAATGATTATTAACATGTTAAATGAAGTCTGTGGCGGAAGGTTGACCTTCAACTATATGCGTGTTGGCGGTGTTAAATGGGATGCCCCCGAGGGATGGATCGACAAGGTAAGAGCGTTTATCCCCTACATGCGCGAACAGTTGGAAGGCTATCATGATCTGGTGAGCGGCAATGAAATTTTCCTCAACAGAGTCAAAGGCGTCGGCAAATACGATGCCCAAACGGCCATTGAGTATTCGTTAAGCGGCGCTAATCTGCGCTGTACAGGGGTCAAATGGGATTTGCGCAAAAATGAACCATATTCGATCTACGACCGCTTTGAGTTTGATGTGCCCACACAGACTGAGGGAGACTGCTACGCCCGTTATCTGGTGCGCATGGCTGAAATCGGCGAATCCCTGCGCATTCTGGAGCAGGCTGTAGAGCAATTCCCTGGGGAAGGGGCCATCATGGCCAAGGTGCCGCGCATCATTAAGCCGCCTGAAGGGGAAACTTACGTGCGCATAGAGTCACCAAGGGGAGAAATTGGCTGTTATATCTACAGCAAAAAGAAACCTCAGCCTTATCGGTTGAAGTTTCGCCGCCCTTCCTTCTACAACCTGCAAATTCTGCCCAAGCTCTTGGAAGGGGAAAACATCGCCAACCTGATTGCTATTTTGGGTGGCATTGATATTGTGCTTGGGGAGGTGGATGGCTGATGATAACAGAATTGCTGAGCTCACCTCCGTCATGGCTCAATTTGGCCACATTTGTGGCCCTTGGCGCAGGCCTGCTCTCGATTGCTTTGGGCTTTGTCACCTTTGCCATCTTGGCTGAGCGGAAAGTGATCGGCTTTATGCAAATGCGCCTCGGCCCCAACCAGGTGGGGGGACGCTTCGGTCTGTTGCAAACCGTAGCAGATGTGCTTAAACTGCTCTTAAAAGAAGACATTATTCCCAAAAAAGCAGATAAACCGCTGTTTGTTCTGGCACCGGTGCTTGCCTTTGTGCCGGCCTTTGCTGTATTGGCCGCCATTCCCTTCAGTGAGCGCTTGTACTTTACCGACCTGGCAGTTGGCTTGCTGTATTACATCGCTGTAGCGGGCATTACCACACTGGGGGTTCTGGCCGGCGGCTGGGCCTCTAACAACAAATACTCCCTCTTGGGGGGTATGCGGGCCGCCGCCCAGATGATCTCCTACGAAATCCCGCTGATCATGTCCGTGATTGGTGTGATTTTGCTCTCCGGCAGCCTCAACCTGATCACCATTGTCAATGGGCAGGAGACGGTGTGGTATATTTTTGTACAGCCACTGGCTTTTATCATTTTCCTGATTGCTGCTGTGGCTGAGCTGAACCGTGTGCCCTTTGACTTGCCTGAGGCTGAATCGGAACTGGTGGCCGGCTATCATACGGAATACAGCGGCTTCCGCTGGGCATTCTTCATGCTGGCCGAGTATGTCTATCTGTTTGGCACGGCTGCCTTGACCACGGTGCTGTTCTTGGGTGGCTGGCACCCGCCCTTGCAGTTTATTCCCGGTTTGGCCTTCCTGGGTGTGATTCCGGGCGTGGTCTGGTTTGCCTTGAAGTTCATGGCTGTTGTGTTCTTCATGCTTTGGCTCAGAGCCACTTTTCCGCGTGTGCGGGCTGACCAATTGATGGAGTTCGGTTGGAAAGTGCTGCTGCCTTTGGCTTTGGTTAATGTTTTTGTGACAGCGATTATGGTAGAAATCTTCATCAAATAAGGGTGTGATCACATGTTAGGCTTAACCAAGGGATTAGCCTATACCTTAAAACAAATGGGGAAAAAGCAAGTCACCTATGACTATCCCCAGGAACCACTGGATGTGCCTGACCGTTTCCGGGGCATTCAAACCTTTTATCCTGAAAAGTGCATCGTGTGTAACCAATGTGCAGCCATCTGTCCGACCGACTGTATCCAATTAACTGGCAAACCCCATCCCGATCCCAACAACAAGAAAAAGATCATTGACACCTACGACATTAATTTTGAAATCTGTATTTTGTGTGATCTGTGTACAGAAGTGTGCCCCACGGAAGCGATCGTCATGTCCAACAACTTCGAGCTGGCTGAATACAGCCGTGACGAATTGTTTAAGGATTTGGACTGGCTGAATGAAAACAGAAAGAATGTGAGAGAGGTGAACAAGCCGTGAGCGGAGAGGTGATCGCCTTTCTCATTCTGTCCCTGATCACCATCAGCGGTGCCGTGTTCATGCTCAACCTGCGCAAAGTGGTGCACATGGTGGTGGCCCTGGCTTTTACTTTTATCAGTATCGCCGGCTTGTTCGTCCTCCTGGAGGCTGAGTTTATCGCTGCAGCCCAGGTGCTGATCTATGCCGGAGCCGTGACGATCATTATGCTGTTCGGCATTATGCTGACCCGGCATGATGATCACGATGAAACGCGCCGTCCGGCCCACAAATGGCTGGCCGGACTGGCCGTGGCTGTTTTTTTTGTACTGGCTATGGCCGTGATTAACACCATGGACTGGGTCCCGGCTGATGCGCATCTATTCGAAAACAATACGGAACAAATCGGGATTCAATTGTTTGCCAAATATGTGATTCCCTTTGAGCTGACTTCCATCGTGCTGCTCGTGGCTCTGGTGGGGGCGGTTATTTTGGCCCGCAACGATGAGCAGAGCGCCGGGAAAGAAGGTGAACGGTATGAGTAGCATCCCCTTGGCCTGGTACCTGGGCGTGGCACTCGTCCTGTTTTGTCTGGGACTATACGGGGCGCTGACGAAACGGAATACGGTCATTGTCCTGATTTGTATTGAGCTGATGCTTAATGCGGTTAATATTAACTTGATTGCCTTCAGCAAACTGGGCATGCATCCGGACATTGCCGGGCAGGTGTTTACCGTGTTTACGATTACAGTGGCTGCAGCTGAAGTGGCTGTCGGCATCGCCATCCTGATTGCCTTATTCCGCAACCGCCGGACGGTCAATATTGACGAAGTGAACGTGCTGAAGCGATAGGGGGGAGAATGTCCATGATCGAAAATGTGTGGTTAATCCCGCTCTTTCCGCTCGCCGCCTTTTTGATCCTTCTCTTTTTCGGACGCTGGTTGAAGGAAGGCTCGGCCTGGGTCGGTGTGGCTTTTATGCTGGGTTCGTTTATCGTGGCTGCCATGACCCTGTTGGAGCGGTTGAAACTGGATCATGTGGAACCGGTGGTATTTGAATGGTTCGCTATTGGGGACCGCATCATTACCATGGGATATGATGTCACCCCATTAAATGCGCTGATGTTGTTTATTGTGACATTGGTTAGTCTGTTGGTACATATTTATGCCCGCGGTTATATGGAAGGAGACGACCGCATCGCTGTTTTTTACTCCTATCTGGCGTTATTCACCTTTTCCATGCTGGGCTTGGTCATTTCTCCCAACCTGCTGCAGGTGTATATATTCTGGGAATTGGTTGGTGTCTGCTCCTTCTTGCTGGTCGGTTTTTATTTTTACAAACCGGAAGCAAGGGCTGCAGCCAAAAAGGCGTTCATTATGACGCGCATTGGTGATGTAGGCCTGTTTGTGGCCATTATTTTGCTGTTCTGGCAGGTGGGCAGCTTTGAGTACAACGCCATTTTTGACGCGGTGCAAAACAATGAGCTGGCCCCTGGGATGATCACGTTAACCGCCATTCTCATTTTTGTCGGTGCCATCGGCAAGTCGGGCCAGTTTCCCTTACACTCCTGGCTGCCCGATGCCATGGAAGGTCCTACGCCAGTCAGTGCTTTGATTCACGCCGCTACCATGGTGGCCGCCGGTGTGTATCTGGTTGCCGCTTTGTTCCCGCTGTTTAGCGCGTCGCCGCTGGCCATGGATGTGGTTGCCTATGTGGGGGCCTTTACGGCCATCTTTGCTGCCTCCATCGGTCTGGTACAAAACGACATTAAGCGGGTCCTGGCTTATTCCACGGTCAGCCAGCTGGGCTATATGATGCTGGCTCTGGGTGCAGCCGGTTATGTGGCCGGTGTATTCCACCTGATGACCCATGCCTTTTTCAAGGCGTTGCTCTTCTTGGCTGCCGGAAGTGTGATCCATGCCGTGCACAGCCAGGATATCCGGCACATGGGCGGGCTGTTTGGGCGGATGAAAATCACCGGCACACTCTTTTTGATCGGTTGTTTGGCCATTGCCGGTATTCCGCCTTTGTCCGGATTCTTCTCCAAGGAGGAGATTTTGCTCACGGCCTGGGCAGACGGACGGTTTGGCGTATTCTGGGTGGCTGTCCTGACCGCCTTCATGACCGCGTTTTATATGTTCCGTTTATTCTTTATGGTCTTTACCGGGTCCCCGCGCAATCTGGAGTTAAGCAAAGCCCACGAATCACCCGTGGTGATGACCTTGCCCATGATCGTGCTGGGCGTGCTCTCTGTTTTTGGCGGTTTTGTGCATACCCATTGGACCGGCACCTATTTGGGAGAGTGGCTGATGAGCGGTCCGGCCTTCACCTACGGCATACTGCCCCACAGTGAAACGTGGATCTTGCTCGTTGCGCTCTTGGTTTCCTTGGCCGGGATCGGCTTAGCCTACCTGATGTACCTCAAACAGTCCGTCTCAGCTGAAAAGCTGGCGGAGAACTTCCCCGGAGCGTACCGCACCTTGCTGAACAAGTATTATGTGGATGAAGCGTACCAAGCCACCTTTGTCAATGGCTTAAAAGGTTTGAGCCGCTTGCTCTCCTACTTTGACCGCTACGTGGTGGAAGGTGTTGTCCGCCTGGCTGCCTGGACGGCGAGAGCAGTTGGAGCGCTTGGCGCTAACATGCAAAACGGACAGGTGCAAACTTACGGGGTGACGGTCATCTTTGGCCTTGTGGTCATCATTCTTGCATTTCTGTTGACAGGGGGGTATGTGGGATAATGGAAAACATGTTGTTGACGTGGTTAGTCTTCTCCCCTCTGTTAGGGATTGTGTTCCTGCTGTTTGTGAACAGAGAGAATGAGGGATTGATCAAAACGATTGGGATTATGGGCACCCTGATTCCACTGGCTTTATCTCTCATTCTGCTCAGTTTCTTTGATTTTAACCAAGAGGGCTACCAGCTGACTCACAGCGTGCCCTGGATCCAGTTCAGTTTACCTGGCATCGGCCAGATGCTCCAGATCAATTATGAGCTGGGTGTAGACGGTATGTCCGTGGCCTTTATGGTACTGACCACGGTGATCAGTACCTTGGCTGCTGTAGGCTCTCTCTATATAAAGCAGCGTTGGAAAGAATACTTTATCCTCTTTTTCCTGCTCATGACCGGTATGCTGGGCGTGTTCGCCTCCATGAATCTGTTCCTGTTCTTTATTTTCTTTGAGCTGACTATTATCCCCATGTTTTTCCTGATCGGGATTTGGGGTTATGTGGAACGGGAACGTGCTGCTTACCACTTTTTACTGTATAACGGCATCGGCTCGGCTGTGATGTTGGTGGCCTTTGTGGTGTTGTTTATGAATCTGGGTACACTACATATCCCCACTTTGAGCGAATGGCTGGCCAGTCCATTTATTCCGCAAGGATTTGCCAGCGGCTTGTTCCTGGCTTTGCTGTTTGCTTTTGGAGTGAAGCTGCCTGTCTTTCCGCTCCATTCCTGGATGCTAAAAGTGCACGTGCAGGCCCCGCCGGCCATTGTCATGATTCACTCCGGTGTGCTGTTAAAGCTGGGGGCTTACGGTTTGATCCGCCTTAACATGGGCCTGTTTCCGGCCCAGGTCGAGCAGTTTGCCTACTTTATCGCCCTGTTGGGTGTGATCAACATCTTGTATGGGGCTGTGCTGGCTTTCCGCCAAAAAGATTTGAAGCTGGTGATGGCTTACTCCAGTGTGTCCCACATGGGAATCGTGCTGTTAGGGATTGCGGCCATGAATTACAGCGGCTTGCAGGGAGCTATTTTCCAATCGGTCTCCCACGGCCTGATTTCGGCCCTGTTGTTCTTTATCATTGCTGCCATCTATGAACGAACCAACACTTCTATGATCCCTGAACTGGGAGGACTTGCCAAAAACATGCCGGTCATCTGCGGTGCCTTTCTGGCGGCCGGCATGGCCAACCTGGGTTTGCCGGGCATGAGCGGCTTTATTAGTGAATTCCTTGCCTTTGTGGGCATCTTCAACACCTATCCGGCTTTGGCCGCTGTTGGGGTGCTGGGCATTATCCTGACCGCTGTCTATGTACTCAGGGCTGTGCTCTCTACCACTTTCGGCCCGGCTAAAGAACAGTGGGCTGAGCTTAAAGATGTCCGTGGTTTTGAATATGTCCCTATTACAGTGTTGCTGGGGCTGATTATCTTAATCGGGGTGTACCCGGGTTTGTTGGGAGAAACGATTCATTTCTCCGTGGAAACCATTGTGCACGGCCTGATGGCTAGGATAGGGGGGTAAAACAATATGGATCTGGAGACGTTATTAAGTTACCCATGGCGGATCATGCTGCCCGAGTTCACTATCCTAGGAGTGGCAACATTAATCTCCTTATTGGATCTGTTCATGAAGGAAAAAGTGGATCGCAAAGTGCTGGCCTGGATTGCCCTGGGCGGGATCGGGCTGGCCCTCTTCTTCCTTGTGCTGAACACCGGTCAGCCCGTGCAGGAAATCTTGTATGAAACCTACCGCTTGGACGGCTTTGCCAATGCGTTTAAGTTTATCTTCCTGGTTGGAGCTGCCCTGATCTTCATCACGTCCTTTGACTATGTCAACCGTAAGGACGTGCCTTATGAAGGGGAGTTTTACTACTTGATCCTGACGGCAGCGTTAGGGGCCATGATTGTGGCTTCTTCCGCCGACATGATCACCCTGTTTGTCGGCTTGGAGCTCTTGTCCATTTCCTCGTACATTCTCGTGGCCGTGCGCAAGCACAATCTGGCCGCCAATGAGTCGGCCATGAAATACGTCATTTCCGGGGCAATCGCCACGGCCATCATGCTGTTTGGCATGTCCTACATTTACGGTTTGACGGGCACCACCAATCTGTTTGAGATTCAGGAGCGTTTGTCTGTCGCTGCATTAGGCGGCTATCTGCCTGTGATCTACTTTGCCTTTTTTGTCACCTTTGTGGGCATGGCGTTTAAACTGGCGGTGGTTCCTTATCATATGTGGGCCCCGGATGTGTACCAAGGGGCGCCGACACCGATTACTGCCTTCTTGTCAGTCGTCTCCAAAGCAGCTGGTTTTGCCCTCGTGCTGCGTTTCTTCCTGGTCACCATGGCCGGGGTGGTTGATGTGGAGCAAAGCCAGCAGGCCGGAACCTATATCTTTGCCCTGATGAACGTGGAACTGATCATGGCCATAGTGGCCGCGCTATCGATGATTATCGGCAACACATTGGCTCTGCGTCAGACTAACATTAAGCGTCTGTTTGCCTACTCCAGCATCGCCCAGGCCGGCTATATCCTGGTGCCTTTTGCAGTGGGCGCTCACCTCTTGTATTTTACCGAGCCCAATATGGTCTTCAGCACGGCACTGTTTTATCTGGCGGCCTATCTGCTGATGAACCTGGGCGCCTTTAGTGTGATCCAACTGGTGATCAAAGAGACCGGCACGGAAGATATCCGCGGTTTTGCCGGTCTGTATCAGCGGGCCCCGTTCAAGGCTGTGGCCATGACGGTCTTTCTGGCCTCCCTGGCTGGTATTCCCCTCACCGCCGGTTTTATTGGCAAATACTATATCCTGATGGGCGCGGTGAGTGCCGGGTTGATCTGGCTTGCCGTTGTGATGTTGATAACCACCGTCATTTCCTATTATTATTACTTTGGTGTGATCAGCCAGATGTATATGCGCGAGCCGGGGAATCATGCTGCTTTGCCAACCCCTGTTGGTATTGGGGCTGTGTTGGTGTTCTGCATCACTGGCACCATCTTGCTGGGCATCTTGCCTGGCCTGGCCCTGGATGTGATCCAGACGCATTTCAACTTTGTAGAGATTTTTATACCTGCTAACGGCTAGAATGAGAGGGGCATGACCTGACTGAGGTTTGTGCCTGTGTGAACAACTGCTGTTTGAACCCTAACTCCATGGCTGGGTTAGGGTTTTGCAAACTCTAAAGGAGTGAGCAAATTGTTGGAAACTCCCACCTTTTTGGGTGTACAGGCCTTAATCAACATGATCTTAACCCTGGCATTGATCACAGTGAGCTGGTGGGCCTTGCAATGCATTAAACTGGATTTGTTTGTCCGGGATATAAACGGCCCGCAGGCCAAAATATTGCAAGTGGCTGTGGCCATCGCTCTGGGCTATCTCTTGGCCAGCTTCTTTATTGACTACATGCAGTGGACCAACTGGCTGCGCTACCTGTTCTAAGTGTCGAAAAAAGACAGATTTTTTCACGTATCCCTCTTTCCAGGCTGGACACAATGGTAATAAACGATCTAAAAGGAGAGAGAACAAATGCGGTTGTCCTGGGGAGAGGGTATTTTAGGTCTGATGGCTTTCATATTGCTTCTGTTCTGGTGGCCTGATGATTCACACATTGATGCCCTGACGCGTACAATACAGGGAAACGATCATTTTGTTCACACCATTGCCCAACCGACACAACAGATGGCCGCTATGCTGGCCGACAAACCGGTCGCCTTAACAGAATGGACGGTGTACTGGAGAGGAGCCCTCACCGCACAGGAAGAGGAAGAGTGGCGCATCCGCCTTACCCAACACGGGTTCACACTGGACGAAACCATCACCACTGATCACCGGCACGGAAACCCTGTCTTGACCGAGCACTGGACCAAAGCAGAGAACGGGTTCCTTCACCACCTGCAGTTGATTAGCAACCCCCATGAAACAGGCCAACCCGCGAAGTATATTTATGTGTGGTCAGGCAGCACCGATCTTGATCACCTGTGGCTTGAAGAACTGGAAGTCATTGTTGGGATCTATTTTACCCATTTGAAAAATTTCCCTGAAAGTTTTTCTTGTTTGGAAGCGGTCGCGGATGATAGACTAAAAGATGGCTTGTTAGATCAACGTGTCCTAGAGCAGTGGTTAACACATGACTTCCAAGCTGATGTGATTCATAAGCTTGTGGAGGATCAGTTTATCAGCCTCAATGGCTATGTTGCAACCTGGGACCATGTCCTCTATTCTGCCAACCAACAAAAAATCAATGTTCAACTTTCTGCCCGATATAATGCCCTTGAAGACACCACGCGCATCACACTCGGGTACCCACTCATCTTAACAGCCCATTAGCGATTCAACACATCCGAATCAAACACAGAAATTTGCGGAGGGGAACGACCAGTGGAAAAAATTGTTGTTTGTGGGGGTAAGCCTCTAACAGGACGAATTCGTGTCAGCGGGGCCAAAAACGCAGTACTTCCTGTTATTGCTGCCTCTATTCTGGGAGAAAAAGGAACCAGTGTGATTGACGACGTCCCCGCTCTGGACGACGTGTTCACCATTATTAATGTGTTAAGGCATCTTAATATTCAGGTTAAGTATAAAAAAGGTAAATTATACATTGATGCCACCAAGGATTTGGGAACCGAAGCCCCTTATGAATATGTACGCAAAATGAGAGCGTCTGTGCTTGTGATGGGCCCCTTGCTGGCCCGCACAGGCCGGGCACAGGTGGCTCTGCCGGGAGGATGTGCCATCGGCTCCCGTCCCATTGACCAGCATCTCAAAGGGTTTGAGGCACTGGGAGCCACGATCAATATTGGCAATGGCTATGTGGAAGCGTCAGTGGACGGACGCTTGCAGGGTAAAAATATTTACCTGGATATACCCAGTGTGGGAGCTACGGAAAACATTATGATGGCTGCAACTTTGGCCCAAGGTGTAACCGTTATTGAAAACGCGGCTGAAGAACCGGAGATTGTGGATCTGGCCAACTATCTCAATGCTATGGGAGCCCGCATTGAAGGCGCCGGAACAGGCACGATCCGCATTGAAGGTGTGCAAAGCTTGCAAGGGGCAGCCCATACCGTGATCCCTGACCGCATTGAAGCGGGGACATACATGATTGCCGCTGCCATTACCCGCAGCAAACTGTTTATTGAAGGGGCAGTCCCCCGCCATCTAAATCCGTTGATCTCCAAATTAGCGGACATGGGAGCTGAAGTAACCATCATGGATGGCGGTATTCAAGTGGATGCCCGTCATAAAACATTGACTGCCGTGGATGTGAAAACAATGCCCCATCCCGGTTTTCCCACTGATCTCCAGCCGCAGATGATGGCCCTGTTACTGACTGCCAAAGGGAACAGTGTGGTCACGGAATCCGTCTTTGAAAACCGCTTCATGCACGTGGAAGAGCTGAAACGGATGAACGCCACTATCAAGATTGAAGGGCGGTCCGCTATCCTAGAGGGAGCAGCCAAACTGCAGGGGACCAAGGTGACTGCTTCCGACTTGCGGGCCGGAGCAGCTTTGATCCTGGCCGGTTTGGTGGCGGAAGGTGAAACGGAGATTTTTGGGCTGCATCATATTGACCGGGGTTATGAAGATATTGTGGGCAAACTCGTGGCTTGCGGAGCGGATATTATGCGCTTCAATGCAGCAGGCGAGGAAATCAACCAGCCCCAATTGGCTGCCATCAAATGGAAAGCACAGGCTTCGTATGCATAATGAAAAAAGCAGTTGAGCGGTCATGCTTAACTGCTTTTTATAATTTCTGGCATAAACCGTCCCTCGCTCCCATAAGATGTATTGTAGGCCAGGAAGGACAACCTTCCAGATGGACAAGACCACAAACTGGACCAGACAAACTTGACACAAACTTACACAGGTGGGAGTGAGACAAACCGTGCGAACAGTATTGATCATCAGTCTTGGATTACTGATTGTACTCCTCATTGTGCCCAGTGTGGTGGCCCAATTTATACCTCACGGGTCTGGACAAGCTGCCGGAGAGATCGTGCAGCTAGAGCAGCCTGATCCCAGTGAAACACCAGGACCAGAGATTATGGTGCGCGTCTATCGCACCGCCACCAAAACCATTGAGAAAGTGCCTTTGGAAGAATATGTGCGCGGGGTGGTGGCTTCTGAAATGCCCCATGATTTCGAACTGGAAGCCCTGAAAGCCCAGGCTATGGCGGCCCGCACCTACATTATCCGCCGTATGATGAAAAAAGATTTCAGCGACACACCGGAAGGGGCCGATGTGCGTGATGATGTGGGTCACCAAGTGTATAAAAACGAAGAAGAATTACGCCGGCAATGGGGCAAAGCCTACCCGCACAAGATCAGCCGCATCAACCAGGCGGTTAATGAAACAAGAGGCAAAGTGATTACCTACAACGGCAAACCGATCGATGCCACCTTTTTCTCCACCAGCAACGGTTATACAGAGAACGCGGAAGATTACTGGGGCCAGGAAATCCCTTATTTGAAAAGTGTCAACAGCCCCTGGGACAAAGATTCTCCCCGTTTCCGGGAAGAGATTCGCCTCAGCTTAGCGGAGTTTCAGCATAAACTGGGTGTAGAGTTGTCCGTGCCCGTCTCCAGCGGCCAGCCCTTTGCCGAGATTGTCTCCCGCAGTGAAGGCCAGCGGGTGACAGAGGTGCAGGTGGGTGACAAGACTTTTACAGGACGGGAAATCCGGGAACTATTAGGACTGCCCTCCTCAGATTTTAACTGGAGCTTAGCAGGCAACGAAGTGGTGATCACTACCACCGGTTACGGTCACGGGGTGGGCATGAGCCAGTACGGTGCCAACGGCATGGCGGCTGAAGGTCATACAGCGGAAGAGATTGTCAAGTATTATTACCGGGATGTCGCTGTTGAAGATTACCGCCAGTGGATTGTGAAAAAGTAAATTCAATAACAGATGCATCGAACAAAATATTGGGGGTAAACTAAAAAATTTGCCTCAGCAACGTATAAAGCGGCTAAAAATGGCAAGAATGGTTGCTGAGGTGATGAAAATGAAAGAAGACCAAAATCAAAACCAATTGTCTTCTCAACGTGAAGAAGAGACACCTATTCCTTCTTCACCCTGGAAAAAACTGATGAAAAAGAAATGGTTTTTTCCGGCCGTCTACTTAGCGGCAGCAGCCCTCATCCTTGCGCTTATCACCTGGTATCAGAACAACAACTTGGACTACGCCATCGATCCTGACGACCTGTATGACTCCGTCGGCTATGAAAACGAAGGAGAAACAGGAGAAGGTGTGAGTGATGAGGATGCTAACCTGGATCCTGACGCACTGCCTGTGACTGGCGGGCCGGAAGAGATGATCTGGCCTGTGGCTGTTGGTGACGATATCCAAGTGGTCCTCGGCTTCTTTGACGATGAAGCCAGTGAAGAGGAACAGTTGAACGCCATGGTCCAGTACGAGCGTTCCTTCCACCCCAACCAGGGTATTGACTTTGCCCACAAGGACGGGGAAACCTTTGATGTGGTGGCCGCTTTGTCCGGTACAGTGCTCCAAGCCGATAAAGACCCTCTGGTCGGCTACTTTGTAGAATTGGAGCATGAGGACGGATTGGTAACCGTCTATCAAGGCTTGGAGGATGTGCAGGTAAGCGAAGGTGACCAGGTGAAGCAAGGTGATTTGCTTGGACGTGCTGGACGCAGTATTTTTAAGCAAGATTTGGGTGTACACGTCCACTTCCAGGTCAAAGAAAATGGTGTTCCGGTCAACCCCTATGCTTTTCTGTCTGAGCTGACCGACACCGAGGAAACGGAAGAAGAAGCCCGGTCTGAAGAAACAGATGCGGAAGATGACGCAGCTGAACAAACAGCTGAACAAGAAGATGATGAATAAACAAGTCAACAGTTTCTAGTGTGACTCCCCCTTAACCATAGAGAAGCCTGAGAAAGCCTCCCAGCTGTGGGACAAGCTTTTTCAGGCTATTTTTTGTGATAAAAAAATGATCTTTTTAGCTTGTCAGGCTTGGAATTAAAGCATATCTCCCTTTTTTGGCCAATATAATGTATCAGATTAAAAGTACAGGAGGCGAGGGGAGTGCACGATTACATCAAAGAGCGAACCTTGAAAATCGGGCTGCACATTGTTGAGACCAGAGCCACGGTTCGCAAAATTGCCAAAGAATTTGGTGTATCCAAAAGCACAGTGCACAAAGATCTAACCGAGCGACTGCCCGAAATCAATCCGGAACTGGCCAACGAAGTGAAAAAGATCCTGGAATATCACAAGTCGGTGCGCCATTTGCGTGGAGGGGAAGCGACCAAGATCAAGTATAAGCAGGAGAAAAAACGAGAGACTAAAGGCAAAGTCACTGCCAAACAAGCTGTGGTCAAATCGAAAGCAAAAGCAGGTTCGTAACTAATCTAAAAAATTCGACGCAAAATGGCAAATTTTTAACGTCAGAAAAAAGGATTTCCCTGATTAATTACGAAATATATATTCATACATACCAACTAAAAAATGCGACAGCGTGAGTACCAAGGTAAGTGGAATGATACAGGGAGGGCAAATGAACATGTTTAGTCGGGATATCGGAATCGATTTGGGAACGGCAAACGTGCTGATCCATATCAAGGGCAAAGGGATTGTGCTGAATGAACCGAGCGTTGTGGCCGTTGACAAAAACACAGGAAAAGTGCTGGCCGTTGGGGAAGAAGCCCGCCGGATGGTCGGACGGACACCAGGAAATATAGTAGCGACCCGTCCTTTAAAGGACGGTGTCATTGCCGATTTCGAAATAACGGAGGCCATGCTCAAACATTTCCTGCAAAAAATTGGCGTCAGAGGCTTTCTCAGCTCTCCGCGCATTTTAATCTGTTGTCCAACAAATATCACCTCTGTGGAACAAAAAGCGATTCGTGAAGCAGCAGAAAAAAGCGGAGCCAAGCGTGTCTTTTTAGAGGAAGAACCGAAAGTGGCAGCCATTGGCGCGGGCATGGACATCTTCCAACCCAGTGGAAATATGGTTGTTGATATTGGCGGTGGTACAACGGATATTGCCGTACTCTCCATGGGAGACATTGTCACCGCCTCTTCTATCAAAATGGCAGGGGACAAGTTCGATCAAGCCATTCAACATTTTATTAAACGGAAGTACAAGCTGTTGGTTGGGGAGCGGACGGCGGAAGATGTGAAACACCAGATTGCTACTGTATTTCCTGCTGCTCGTCAGGAAGAAATGGACATCCGCGGGCGGGACCTTGTCTCCGGGCTGCCCAAAACGATCACCATTACCTCCAATGAGGTCTACGAGGCATTGAAAGAGTCGGTGGAATACATTGTGTCCGCTGCCAGAGGCGTGTTGGAACGGACGCCCCCGGAATTGTCAGCGGATATCATTGACAAGGGCATCATTATTACCGGCGGGGGTGCGCTCTTGCACGGCATGGACATGCTGCTGACCGAAACGTTGCAAGTGCCTGCCTTGGTTGCGGACGATCCGATGACCTGCGTCGCCCGGGGAACAGGCATGATGCTGGAAAATTTGGATCGCATCCTCAGGAAAGCACTGGTATAACTTGTGTGAACAAAAGCGAAACAAAGGGAGGAGAAATGATGTTTAAAGGTGTCTATACCGCTGCATCAGGGATGATTAGTGCTGAACGGGTGCAAGAAATGCTCAGCCACAACCTGGCCAATGCCCAGACACCGGGTTATAAACAAGATCGGACTGCCATCAGGGCCTTTCCGGAGATGCTCATGCAGCGTATCCAGGCCCAGCAGGGTACAGGCTTAAGTGGCGGCTCAGCCAGAGGGATGGGCACAGTAGGGGCAGGGCGCAGCCTGACCCCCATTGGCACGTTACATACGGGCGTCTATGCCCAGGAAGGTGTGCCTCAATTTAGCCAGGGACCCATTCAGGAGACAGGACGGACCCTGGATGTGGCCATTATTGATCAAAGTTTGCCCGCCAATCCAGAGACGGGCCGGCAGGGACAGCTCTTTTTTGCTGTGCAAGTGGGAGATGACGGTGAGATCCGCTACACCAGAAACGGCCAATTTGCGATAGATGCAGAAGGCTATCTGGTCACGCCTGAAGGGTATTACGTGTTGGATGAGGCGCTTAATCCCATCTATACCGGCAATGACCTGTTTGTGGTCACAGAAGATGGGCATATCCTCCTGGATCCCCAAGTTTTGGCCACTGGTCCCGCAGGTGTTAATCCTGAACCCCGCCTGTGGCTGGGTTATACGGAACAGCCTCACCACCTGGTCAGAGAGGGGCACGGCTTGTGGCGCTGGGCAGGAGCTGCGGGAGAAGCGGACGAGCCTTTTGCTGAACCACAACTGATCGATGCAGTCCCCTTTCTGAATGCTGCGCAGAATGGGGGCAATGTGACCTTTCGTGTTCAACAGGGTTTTATTGAACAGTCCAATGTGGATGTCAGCCAAACCATGACCCAGATGCTGATGCAGTATCGCTTATATGAAGCCAATCAAAGAGTGCTGCAAACCTATGACCGCAGCATGGAGCTGGCTGCCAACCAGATCGGCAAATTGTACTAAAGCTAGCAAATTGATGAAGATAAAAGAAGAGGAGGAGTCTTGCCATGAACCGGATCATGCTCACCTCAGCCACCTCTTTGCGCCAATTGCAGCTTAAAGTGGATACCCATGCCCACAATCTGTCCAATCTGAATACAGCGGGCTTTAAACGGAGAGAAGCCACCTTTCAGGATCTCTTAACCCAACAGATCTATAACCAGCCCCATCCCGGGCAGGAAGCGGGCCGCCTCACGCCCTACGGGGTGCGTATCGGACACGGAGTCCGCATCAGCCAAACCACCTTGCGCCCCGAGCAAGGCGGAGTCCTGGTCACGGAGCGTCCGCTGGACTTCATGATTGAAGGTCCTCACGCCTGGTTCCGCCTGGGGCACACGGCGGTCGGTGAAGCCGGTGTCGAGGCAGGGGAAGTGGTCTATACCCGGGACGGCCACTTTCAGTTGGCTCCCCATCCGGAGCTGGACGGTTTGGTCAGGGTGGTGGCTGCTGACGGCTCACCCCTCTTGGCGGCCGACGGCGGGCAGATTACATTTCCAGCCCATTATGATACAATAGAGCTCAGGGAAGATGGAACACTGTTGGCCTATCCCGCTCAAACACCACAGGAGAGCGTGGAGTACAACCTGGCTGTGGCTTATATCGACCGGCCTGACCAGCTGGTGGCCATTGGCGACAACCGCTTTCGCTGGCCTGGTGATGCGGCCGATATTGAACTGATTAACCTGGTTGAGCAAGAGCCTGGCGGGCGGACCATCCGTTTGCGCCAGGGGGCCTTGGAAACGTCCAATGTGGACCTGGCTCAAGAAATGACCCAGGTGATGGCCACCCAGCGCCTGATGCAACTGCAGGCCCGTTCCATCTCTATTGCCGATGACATGATGGGCTTGGCCAATTCAATTCGTGCATAAGCCCTTGGTGAAGGGGATATTCTAATGGGGACACAACAGGAAGGAAAACAACAGGAGGAGCAGGAGAAGAAGAAAAAAAAGCAGAAGATTATGCTGGTTAAGAAGCGCCTGTGGTGGCAGCGCATCTTACTGTTTATGGCCAAGTGGCTGTTTGTTTTCTTTTGCTTTTTTATAGCGCTAGTGGCCGGCCTGATCGTTGGTTTTGGGATATTGGGCAAGGAAGACTGGCGGCTGGTGTTGAATATTGAGACCTGGAAACACATCTACAATCTGGTTTTTAAGGAGTAAAACAGGCAGGGAGATACATATACATCTGTTAATGGGATAACTTCGGTAGCACGGCCGAAGTTTTTCTGCTATGGTGTATAGAGAGGAAGAACGCGATGAATGTACCGAACCTGATTACGGTCACCCGTTTTTTCTTCATACCGCTGTTTTGGCTCGCTTTTTTCTCCGGTGCAGAGCATGCCAACCTGCTGGCCTTTGCCGTGCTGATCCTGGCCGGTTTGAGCGATATGCTGGATGGGTACCTGGCCCGTAAAACGCAGCAAGTGACTGAAACAGGGAAATTGCTGGATCCGTTGGCTGATAAATTGATGATGATTACGGTTATTTTGGCCTTTGTCATTGACGGGCGCATTTCCTGGTTAGCGGCCGGCGTCTTTTTCATCCGGGATCTGGGTATGATCTTCGTTTCCATGTTTGTTCATTTCCGGGGCAAACGGCAAGTGCCTGCCGCCAATTGGTTTGGCAAGGCGACCACGGTGTTATACTATGTCGTCTTTTTAATGATTATGTTTCAGTTGCCGTACTATCGGGAAGGCTTGTGGATGGCCATCGGTTTTTCCATTATCACCAGCCTGGTGTATCTGTTTACCTACCTGCGCATGGATCCCAATGTGAAAAGAGCCCCCCAGTAACCACGGATGTTCACTGGGAGACTCCTTTATGTGAACCCCAACTTTCCATGGAAAGCGGGGACATTACATAGTTTGTACGCCTGTGAAGGCTTTATACCATGGCAGATCAACCTGATTTTGGCCTAAGGCTGTTAAGCTGAAATTGGCCTGGACCTGTAGAAAGGAGAAGTGGACATGCTGGACATTGAACAGATTAAAGAGATCATTCCCCACCGTTATCCCTTTTTGCTGGTGGACCGCATCCTGGAGGTGGAGGAAGGGAAGCGGGCTGTAGGTCTCAAAAATGTAACAGCTAATGAGGCATTTTTTAACGGCCATTTTCCCGGCTACCCGGTGATGCCCGGGGTGCTGATCGTGGAAGCTCTGGCCCAGGTGGGCGCTGTGGCCATTCTCAAGAAAGAGGAGAACCGGGGACGCCTTGCCTTCTTTGCCGGGATTGACAATTTCCGCTTCAAAGGGCAAGTCAAACCGGGCGACACCTTGCACCTGGAAGTGGAGCTGACCCGCGTGCGCGGCTCGATCGGCAAAGGGCACGGGGCAGCCACAGTGAATGGGGAAGTGGTGGCTGAAGGCGACCTGATGTTTGCTCTGGGAGAGAAGCAAGGTTAATATGGCAACCGGCAAATTGAACCTGGTATCTTAACACAATCTTTACACTGCTTTTAACCGTCCTTAACATCTTTTGGGGATAATCAAAGTAAAAGATGATCTCCAAAGGGTGGAACGAATGGAATGTGTGGAAGGGATTTTAAAAGGGTTACTGTTGGTGTTGCCGTTCTGGCTCATTGTGGGGATTGTTGTGGTTGTGATCATATTACTGTAAAAGCACAGGCATTTAGCTGATTCCGCCTTGGGGCGGATTTTTTATATCCTAAAGCCTTCGCGGAAAAAGCAGATTTATAGGGGTATTTGTAGATCAATCGTACAAATTGTGAAAAAGTGACTAGAAAAAACGGAGGAATTTGTTTACAATGGATATGAGTGTTGACAAGCAATCATCATTAATCCTGCTATGACAATGGGAAAGAGTTGGAGGCGCGTTATGGAGAAACGGGAAGTGCAAGAGCTAGATTTAAGAGAATTGTTTGCTATTCTTAGCAAAAGATTGCCTTTGATCGGCATTATTACTGCGGTTGCGATTCTGGTGAGCGGTCTTGTCAGTTACTTTGTCATTACACCGCAATATGAAGCCACAGCAGAGATTCTGGTTAACCAGAGCCGGCCTGGCAGTGAAATTAATCAAGGAGATATTCGCACCAATCTGGAATTGATGAATACATACCAAGTGGTGATTAAAAGTCCGCGCATTTTAGAGCTGGTCATTGAACGTTATAATCTGGACAAGACATTTAACGAACTGAATGAGCAAATTAACGTCAGTGCCGTACGTGACTCCCAGGTCATGTCGGTCTCCGTCACCGATCCCAGCCCTGAACAAGCAGCTTTTATTGCCAATGCAGTAGCGGAAACGTTTCAGCGGGAAATTGTCAACTTGATGAATGTAGATAATGTACATATTATGGCTGAAGCCAAGCTGCCAGACAAACCAACACCGGTCAAGCCAAAACCGTTGCTCAATATGGCCATCGCAGGTGTCGTCGGTTTGATGACCGCTGTGGGACTGGCCTTCTTACTGGAGTATCTGGATAATACTATCAAGACTGAGCAAGATGTGGAACGCATCTTGGGACTGCCTGTCTTAGGCACCATTGCCCACATGGAGGAACCGACTGCCCATACAGCCAGAGTGCGGCACAGCCGGAAAGTAGGAGGAGAACAAATTGAAGCCTAGACAATCTGCCACTAAACGACGCTCACTGATTACCTTGCAGGATCCCAAATCACCGATTTCGGAAGCGTTTCGCACCTTAAGAACCAATATCCAATTTGCCAGTGTAGATAAGGAACTGCGTACTCTGATGGTGACCAGTACCGGACCAGGAGAAGGAAAGTCCACCGTTTCAGCTAACTTGGCTATTACCCTGGCCCAAGCAGGCAAATCTGTTCTTTTCATAGATGCAGATATGCGCAAACCAACGGTGAATCATACCTTCAGCTTCCTGAATAACGAAGGTTTAACCAATGTACTGTCCGGTGGTGCGACACTGGAGGAAGTGATCCGCACCGATACGGATGTGGAAGGGTTGGAAGTGCTCACCTCAGGGCCCATTCCGCCCAACCCGGCAGAGCTGCTGGGCTCTAAGCGGATGAAAGCGCTTATTGAAGAAGCCCAAACGAAATATGATGTGGTGCTGTTTGATACACCGCCGGTTATTGCCGTAACAGATGCGCAGATTCTGGCGAGTCAAGTAGATGGTGTGATTCTGGTTGTCAGTTCGGGGAAGACGAATCAAGAACTGGCCGTGAAAGCCAAGGGTTTACTAGAAACAGTACAAGCGAATATTATCGGCTGTGTCTTAAATAACCGCAAGCTGTCCAATAATAGTCACTACTATTACTATTATGGGGAGCGCTAGGTTTAGAAAAAGTTCTGGCCATGACTGAAATTTTAGCCGTGCAACTCTATTGCTTATGACTGGAGGCTAAAATTTCTCTTTTTATTAAGCGTATATTAACTCGATTCGACATTATTCGACATCATTCGCTATGGAAATATTTTGCTAAGGCAGATATAATATATTTCATAGTACAAAAGTTTATATTTTATAGTACAAAAGAACTTATTTTTATCATATATTGGATCTTGACTGTGGGATGGGGTGGATAACATGTTTGACTTGCATAGTCATATCTTGCCTGGCGTTGATGATGGTGCCCAAAGTTTGACAGACAGCTTCGCCCTGGCCAAGGAAGCAGTGGAAAACGGCATTTCAACTGTATTTGCCACACCCCATCACTTGAATGGTGTGTATACCAATCACAAGCAAGATGTGCTGGATCTTGTCGATTATTTGCAAGCCGAGATTGACAAACAGGGCATTCCCTTAACGATTCTTCCTGGACAGGAAGTACATATCTACGGGGAGATCGTCAAAGACTTGCAGCTGAACACCTTGCTAACTTACAATGATCAGCAAAAATATCTGCTGCTGGAATTGCCTTATGACCATGTTCCTGCCTTTGTTGACAGAGTGATTTACGAGATTCTCTTGCAGGGCATTATTCCGATTATTCCCCATCCTGAACGTAATCGGAAGATTCGGGAACATCCGGATCTTTTGTACAAGATGGTCAAGCAAGGAGCCATGTCCCAGATCACGGCGGCCAGTCTGGTTGGGAAGTTTGGCTCAGAAGTACAGAAATTCTCTTTACAATGCATTGAGCATGGCTTGGCCCATGTGATCGCCTCAGATGCCCACCGGGCCAGAAAACGGGGGTTCCATATACAGGAGGCGTATCAAGAGCTGGATCGTGAGTTTGGCCCCCAAGTGGTCTATGATTTTAAGCAGGCTGCCGAGAAGATAGGCCAAGGTCAGGAACTCTACGTAGAACCTCCGCAACGGATTCAAACCAAAAGGTCCTGGTTTGGCTGGCTGAAGCGGAAGTAACCTAGAAGGATAGAAAAGACGTTAAGGATAGAAGGGTAAGGCCTGCTGTACCCTTATCACTGCAGGCACTCGGCCACGCTGTGGGTTGAATCCGGGCGGGCTCAACCTTAGGCGCAAGTCGCCAAGGGTGTGGTTAGGGGATTAAATTCCCTAAAGAGTCTTTAGTTATGTTGCTTGGTAAGGCAGTGTAACTAAGGGCTTTTATACTTTTTTAGCATGGCTAATAAATCGATAATAAACACTATTGGAGGGGCGGTAGGTTTTGAAAAAAGTACGCAAAGCTATTATACCGGCAGCAGGTTTGGGCACACGCTTCCTGCCAGCAACAAAAGCGATGCCGAAAGAGATGTTACCGATTGTAGATAAACCCACCATTCAATACATAGTAGAAGAAGCCGTAGCCTCCGGAATTGAGGATATTATTATTGTCACCGGTAAAGGGAAACGGGCCATAGAGGATCACTTTGACCATGCCTTTGAATTGGAGCAAAATCTGCTTAAAAAGCAAAAGTTTGATTTGTTAGAAGAAGTACAACATGCATCAAATTTGGTTGACATTCATTATATTCGTCAAAAAGAGCCAAAAGGTTTGGGTCACGCAGTATGGTGTGCGAGAAAATTTATTGGAGATGAACCGTTTGCTGTTTTATTAGGTGATGATATTGTTCAAGCGGAAACACCTTGTTTGAAGCAATTAATCGATGAGTTTGAGAAAACACAGTATTCCATCATTGGAGTTCAAACTGTGCCGGAAAATCAGACTCATCGCTATGGTATTGTGGAATACTCATCTCAAAACGGAAGAGTATATGAGGTTTCCAATATGGTAGAGAAACCTCCGAAGGGAACAGCACCTTCTAATTTAGCTATTATGGGAAGATACATTTTAACACCTGAGATTTTTACATACTTAGACCAGCATGAAATTGGTGCCGGCGGCGAGATTCAGCTGACGGATGCGATTCAAAAATTAAACAAGACTCAGAAGGTTTATGCTTATAACTTTGAAGGTAAACGCTATGATGTTGGGGAGAAGTTAGGTTTTATTCAGACTACCATTGAGATGGCGTTACAAAACAAAGATTTAAGAAACAGTCTTCTGAAAATCTTAGAAGATGTTTTAAATAGAGAGAAGGTAGAGAAGTTATAGAGGAGAGATTTAAAAATGCACCCTTCAAAAGCAAGTGCTTATAATCATATTCGAAAAGATGAAATAGAACAACCAAAAGAAATTATCGTAGTTAACGATAGTAAACTGTATCTAATCAGTAAAAGGATATTAGATGTGTGTGGATCATTAATAGGTTTAATACTGCTTGTACCATTGTTTGTTACAGTTTCAACTCTTATCAAAGTAGAGGATCCAAAAGGTTCTGTCTTTTTTAAACAAAAACGTGTTGGTAAGAATGGAAAAGAGTTTTACATGTACAAGTTTCGTTCTATGGTAACAAATGCTGAAGAACTCCTTGATTCGCTAATGCACCGTAATGAAACAACGGGTCCAATGTTTAAAATAAAAGATGACCCTCGTATAACAAAAGTAGGAAAGTTTATCAGAAAAACAAGTATTGATGAACTTCCTCAATTGTGGAATGTTTTAAAAGGAGATATGAGTTTAGTTGGTCCTCGCCCTCCTTTACCAAGAGAGGTTAAAGAATATACAGATAATGATAAGCAACGTTTACTCGTAACACCAGGTTGTACAGGGCTATGGCAAATTAGTGGGCGGAGCGAAATTGGTTTTAAAGAGATGGTTGAGTTAGACTTGAAGTATATATCCAATAGAAGCTTATATATGGATATTAAAATAATCATTAAAACCATAGTGATAATATTAACTGGTAAAGGAGCTTACTAATAACAATCTTTTTTTGGTTCCCCATCTTATCTAAATCTAATCATATCAAACATTTATTAAACATTTGTTAATTCATTGTTAAAAAATCATTAAATTAAACAAGGGAAAGGCTATGCTAAAAAGTATATTTAAGCTATTAAGTAATAGTATGCTATATAACGCAACCTATTCGTTTCTAATTAAAGCAATTGGTGCCGCTTTAGGCTTTTTTTTAAATATATTATTAGCCCGTATATTAGGTGCGGAAGGGATAGGGATTTATTTCTTAGCAATTTCTATCATAACCGTGTGTACTGTCATAACACGGTTAGGATTAGATAATGCGTTATTAAGATATACGTCTCTTTGCTATTCAAATAATGATTGGCAGGGTATAAAGGGACTTTATAAGCTAATGTTAAAGATCACAACTTTTTCTTCGATATTGGTAACTTTAATTATGATCTTTATTTCAGATTATACATCTATGTGGATTTTTAATGAACCTGAGCTAGGATTTGTTCTTAAGATAATGTCGTTGTCTATTTTGCCAGTTTCATTAATTAATCTATATGCTGAAGTTTTAAAAGGGCTAAATAAAATAAAAACAGGAATGTTTTTACAAAGTGTTTCGCTCCCTTTGATTAATGTTATCTTAATAATGATTTGCTATACAATTATAAATATTAACGTTAACCATATTGTGCTCATCTATGCTATTACAGCGTTTATAACATTATGTATGTGTGAGTTAATATGGTTAAAGAGTTTACCTCAATTTGTTAGGAAAATAAACGGTTTTTTTAATAGGGATGAATTATTACAAACCAGTATTCCGCTAATGTGGGTGGCTTCGCTTAATCTAGTCCTAAGCTTCATGGATACGTTTATGTTAGGCTGGTTAGGGACTTCAGAAGATGTGGGGATCTATAATATAGCTGCTAAATTGGCGTTTTTAAGTAGTATGATTTTAATAGCAGTTAACGGAGTTTTGAGCCAAAAATTTGCAGTGTTTTGGGGAAAGCAGAAGTATCAAGCACTTGAAAAACTAGCTCAATTAAGTACTATGGTAATGTCAGTAATTTCTTTTGTTATTTTACTTGTGTTTTTGTTTTTTAATAAACCTATACTTTCACTATTTGGTCCTAATTTTATAGACGGAACTTATGCTTTAGTTATATTAGCAATTGGTCAATTTGTCACATTATCAACTGGTCCTGTGGCTTCACTCCTAATGATGACAGGTTATGGAAGATTCCATAGGAATAATGTGCTATTAAGTGCATTTGTTAATTTAATTTTAAACTTATGTTTGATACCCATATATGGGATAAATGGTGCCGCTGTTGCAACAGCAATATCATTAATGGTGAAAAACGTTTTAGCGGTTATTTTTGTTAAGAAAGAATTAAAAATAAATGTCTTTGATAAATGGATATCAATATTAAAAAATGGTTGGTGTTATTATTATGGGCGCAAGAAGTGAATTACATTTGTTTATAATTTGGGAAAATGCAAGATACAAAGAAAATAAGATTATAGAGGATATAAACCATAAGTTAAAAATATTAAACATTTATGAAATTAAATGGAGCCCAGGTAATTTTGCTAAAAATTTATCTCGCTTTTATGGCACAAAGTTACCTGACGGTTCTTTTAAAGAAAAACATTGTGGGAGAGGGCCCTTTTTATTAATTATTGTTGAAGATACTAATCCTAAATATAGAAAAAGAAATACATCAAGGGGTACAGAAATAGTAAATATAAATATGTTCGATGCAAAATCAACATATAGGGATTGGACAGGCGGTGGACACAAAATACATGCTACTAATTCAATTCAAGAAACAAATCATGACTTAACTTTGCTGCTAGGAAAAAATGCAGAGGATTATAAAAAGGATTATAACACGGAATGGAACGGAGAAATTACGAAACTTCAAGAAGATATTATCGGCGCTAATGGGTGGGACAATATACAACAACTCTTTTATGTGTTGAATAATACAGTTAATTATGTAGTATTAAGGAACTTTGAATGTTTGCCGGAACAGTACAATATGAAGAATCATGGAGATATTGATTTATTAACGGATAATTACTATGATTTATGTTGGATTACTAACGCAAAGAAAGTATTTAAACCGAAGTACAGAGTTCATTATAAAGTAAATATAGGTGGTGAGGAGGTTTACTTTGATTTTCGGTATCTAGGTGATAATTATTATGATATCAATTGGCAAAAGAAAATATTAAGTAATAAAGTATTGATGAAAAACTGTTTCTATGCACCAGATTATGTTAATTATTTTTACTCATTGTTATACCATGTAATTGTACACAAAAAAACGGTAGCAGATGATTATGCAGAAAGACTGTGGTTGATGAGTCAGCAAATATTAAACAAAGAGTATGATTATACCTACTTTAAAAATATTAACTTTCTAAAGAGTATATTAGATAGTTTTATGATAAAGAATAACTATCAATATAAAGAACCTGTGGATCGATCTGTATATTTTAATAACAATTTAATTAAAATAAGGATATCATTAGGAAGAAAGCTTCAAGAAAAACTCATTATTCCTATTAAAAGACGTCTAAAACCTGTCAAGCAATTGATCATTAAAGACTGATTATGGTGGGTATTATGAAGTATAAAACTTTAAATGATATAAAAACAATAATTGCGACAAAAAAGGGTGTGCTAAAAGAAAATTTTAAGTCAGCATTGTGGTATGTAACAAAATACAAAGGTTTTAGAAGAGACTTAAGTCAAAAATTTGGTATAGAAAATATAAGACCATATAAATTCTTATCTTGGCATCATAATTGTAATTACTTTATAGGAGAAAAACCAAATAAGGAAAAAATATTTATAAAAACAGGGGGGATTTTCAATTTAATTCAACGTGAATTTGAAGTTATTAATTATATCTCTAATTATGATCCATTATTTTATAAACAACACCTTCCTCAGGTAGAACTTATCGGAGAATGCTGCGGTGAAAGTTTTATAGCTGTTAAATTTATAGAAGGAAAAACATTAGATAAAATGCTTAAGGAACACATAATAACAACAAGTCAGAAAAAGATGCTATTAGAACAATTTATCGAGAGCATAAACTTATTGCATTCAGTTGGTATAGTACATCGTGATATACGACCGGCTAATATCATAATAACTGGCAAAGAGAAATTAAATCTTGTAGTAATTGATTTTGCCTTTTCTGTTAGCGTTGAATCCAATAGATTTCCAGAAACAGAATATGTCAAGAAAAATAAAAGATACATATATCATTTGGGTGATGGTTTTAATCCTAGTTTGCTTACTTGGGACGATGCCTATTCGTTTAGAAAAATAGCTTTATTATTTGGTAATGATTTCAGAGAGGAATACTCCGCACTATTTAAGTCTATTGAGGAGAAGATAGGTAAATTAGTATATAAATTTCATTAATCTGGGAGTGTTGTTGCATGAAAGGAATTATTTTAGCTGGTGGTAGTGGCACTAGATTGTATCCGCTAACTAAGGCTATTTCAAAGCAATTGTTACCCGTATATGATAAGCCAATGATTTATTATCCATTGTCTGTTTTAATGTTAGCGGGAATAAGGGAAATTTTAATTATATCAACTCCAGAAGATACCTCTAGATTCCAACAATTACTTGGAGATGGCTCAGACCTGGGACTTTCTCTGGAATATGCAATACAACCATCTCCAGATGGATTAGCCCAAGCTTTTTTAATCGGAGAAGCTTTTATTGGTAAGGATAACGTCGCTTTAATCTTAGGAGATAATATATTTTACGGTCATGGGTTTACCAAAATATTAGAGCGGGCGGTCTCAAGAAAATTTGGAGCTACTATATTCGGCTATAATGTAAAGGATCCTCAGCGCTTCGGAGTGGTTGAATTTGATAAGCATGGCAAGGTTATTTCTATTGAAGAAAAACCAGATGTACCTAAGTCATCTTATGCAGTGACCGGTCTCTATTTTTACGACAAACGTGTTGTTGATATAGCAAAGCAAATAAAGCCTTCATCTCGTGGAGAGCTGGAAATTACGGATGTTAATAAAGCCTATTTAGAATTAGGAGAACTTCATGTTGAGTTACTTGGACGGGGCTTTGCCTGGTTGGATACAGGAACTCATGAATCTTTGTTGGAAGCGTCAATGTTTATTGAAACAGTAGAAAAACGGCAAAGTTTGAAAGTTGCCTGTCTTGAAGAAATAGCATTTAGAAAGGGTTATATATCTAAGGAGCAGTTACTTGAACTGGCCGTCCCCCTTCAAAAAACAGAGTACGGAAAGTATCTATTACAGATAGCAAATTTAGAAACTGGTACAATAAATGAAGAAGGAGTATTAACATGAAAATAATCCCTTCAAAGTTTGAAGGTGTAGTTATCATTGAGCCGGATGTCTATGTTGACCATCGGGGTTTTTTTATGGAAAGCTATAATGATAAAAAATATAAAGAGAGTGGTTTGGAATATCATTGGGTCCAGGATAACCATTCTCTATCTGTTCAGGCAGGCGTGATTAGAGGGCTACATTACCAGTTAAACCCCAAAGCACAATCTAAACTGGTAAGAGTAGCGACTGGTGCCATTTTCGATGTAGTAGTTGATATTCGTAAATCTTCACCTACGTTTGGTCAATGGATTGGAGTTATATTAAGTGAATCAAATAAGCGTCAACTTCTTGTACCCAAAGGATTTGCTCATGGCTTTTGTACGCTTGTACCAAATACACAGGTTCTGTATAAAGTAGATGAGTATTACTCTCCTGAACATGATCGTGGAATAAACTGGAATGATCCTGATATTGGTATTGATTGGCCCACTTCAACACCAATTTTGTCTGAAAAAGATAAAATTCATCCGTTTCTGAAAGACGCAGAGATTAATTTTTAATAGGGGAGTCGAAAATGAATATTCTTGTAACCGGAGGAGCAGGTTTTATTGGCAGTAATTTTGTTAGGTATATGCTAGATAAATATAAAGACTACACTATTGTTAATGTGGACTTGCTTACTTATGCAGGTAACTTGGAAAACTTAAAAGATGTTGAAAATAATCCCAACTATCATTTTGTCAAGGGTGATATATGTAACAAAGAATTATTATCTTACCTAGTAAAACAGTTTGATATAGATGTTATCGTTAATTTTGCGGCAGAGTCACATGTTGACCGCAGTATTACTCAACCTCATATTTTTGTAAAAACTAACGTGTTTGGAACACAAACTTTGTTAGAAGTTGCTCACGAACAGAGAGTGGAGAAATTTGTTCAGATATCTACTGATGAAGTGTATGGAACATTAGGTGAACACGGCTATTTTACTGAAACTACACCTTTGGCCCCAAATAGCCCTTATTCAGCGAGCAAAGCTGCTGCTGACTTGATAGTACGTTCATACTTTGAAACATTTAAACTAGATGTGAACATTACGCGTTGTTCAAATAATTATGGTCCTTTTCAATTCCCTGAAAAATTAATCCCTCTTATGATTTCTAATGCGTTGGAAAACCAAAAACTTCCAGTTTACGGGGATGGAAAAAATATACGTGATTGGCTTCATGTTAATGATCATTGTTCTGCAGTTGATTTAGTTATTCATTATGGACAGCCGGGAGAAATATATAATATTGGTGGGCATAATGAGCGTGAAAATATTGAGGTTGTAGAACTTATTCTTGAAAAACTAAATAAGCCGAAAGCTCTTATACAATTTGTTACAGATAGACCAGGACATGATAGACGTTATGCCATTGATCCAGCAAAAATAAAAGAACAATTAGGTTGGGAACCAAAGTATTCATTTGAAAAAGGTATTGAAGAAACAATTCAGTGGTATGTGGATAACAAAGACTGGTGGAGAAGAGTAAAATCGGGAGAATACCAGAAATACTATCAGAGACAATATGGAGAGAGACTCTATGAATAAAAAAGTCTTGGTAACTGGTGCGAACGGTCAACTAGGATATGATATGATCAAGGTGTTTAATAGTAAAGAATTTGATGTAGTAGGTTTTGGAAAAAGTGAACTGAATGTAGCCAATCAGGATTTAGTAAATGAAATAATTTATAATGTTAAGCCTGATATTGTCATACATTGTGCAGCATACACAAACGTTGACCAAGCTGAGACTGAGCCCAATAAGGCTTTTTTAGTCAATGCCATTGGCGCAAGGAATATAGCGGTGGCGACAGAGAGATTCGGAGCCAAATTAGTATATATTAGCACGGATTATGTATTTGACGGGCAGAAAAAAGAGCCTTATCATGAATTTGATCAACCATGCCCTATTAACATCTACGGAAAATCAAAATTAGCCGGAGAGCAATATGTACGTGATTTTCATTCTAGATATTTTATTGTCCGGACCTCATGGGTATATGGAAAAAATGGCAATAACTTTGTAAAGACTATGCTAAAACTTGCTAAAGAAAAAAAAGCCCTAAAGGTTGTCAATGACCAAAAGGGATGTCCAACTTACACTGTAGATTTAGCAAATGTCATTCTTGAGCTAGTCAGATCTGAAAAATATGGGATATATCATGTAACCAATAGTGGTTCTTGCACATGGTATGAGTTTGCAAACACAATTTTTGAACATGCGAACATAAATGTTAATGTGGAGGCATGCACAACAAAAGATTTTCCTAGGCCTGCTATGAGACCTGCGAACTCAATTCTTGATCATTTGAGCTTAAGATTAAATGGGTATAAGGAAGTACGTCATTGGAAAGATGCTTTACAAGATTTTTTATTTACTGTCAAAAGTGAGGTATAATGAAGATAATAGGGAAACAGCTATTTATAGCTATTATCATTTTAGAAAAAGATTCATGGCTAATTTGTATAAAAAATCCGTAGTAAATTGGCGGAACAAAGCAATACTCAATTACCCCATCATATGTTCTAAATTATTCCATGATAAAGGTATCACAAAATGTAAGCTCCATCGCTTTTTCTAATTTTTCGTTCTGCCATCCTTTCTTCTTCAAAAAGCGAATTAAGATCGCTTTTTTCAATAGCATTTTTTAACTTAGATGCGAATAGGATGAGTATGATGAGGACAATATCCGTATTAATCCCGACTTATAATGCTGAAAAACATATCTGTCAATTACTAAATGGTATTACTAATCAAAGATTAAATGAAAGTGGTAGACTAGAGATAATTATTGTTGATTCATCTTCCACAGATAAGACTATTAAAAATGTTATAAACAATTTCCCGGGTGTTAAAGTATTTGTTATTGATAATAAAGATTTTGATCATGGAGGAACAAGAAATTATTTAGCATCTTTAGCATCTGGAGAATATCTATTGTTTATGACTCAAGATGCTATCCCATTTGATAATAATCTCATAATTAACCTTATATCTGAATTTGAAGATAACAGAGTTGATATTGTGTATGCTAGGCAAATACCTAAGCCTGATGCAAGCCCCATAGAAGTATTTTTAAGGGAATTTAATTATCCTGATAAAAGAATTGTAAAGGACAAAAACTGTCTCAAAGAATTAGGTATTAAGACATTCTTCAATTCAAATGTGTGTAGTATGTATAGGAGATCTACATTTAACTCATTGGGAGGATTTCCCGAGAATATTATTCTGAATGAAGATATGGTTTTAGCTGCAAAGGTTATTCTTAACGGAAATAAGGTTGTTTATAATAACAAGGCAAAAGTATTTCATTCACACAATTATACTTTACCGCAACAATTTAAAAGGTATTTTGACATAGGGATGGCTTTTGAACAAACAAAATATCTGCAAAAATACGCTTCAAATGAAAGAGAAGGTTTTAAGTTTTTTATTAATTTATTAGGATACTTAATTAAGAATAAAAAAATTAATAAATTACCTTATGCTTTTGTTGAGACATTATGTAAATATATAGCTTACATATTAGGACGAAAGCATTATTACTTGCCAAAACAAATTAAGGTAAGGTTATCTGCTTATACAAGAAAAGAATAAACCTTAATATCTAGGGTGATCATCTTGCTTATATTACTAATATGTATATTAATCTTTTTTGCCCTTTTTAGTTACATTATTCATAGACACATATTTAACTTTCAAACGATTTTTTTAGGTATATGGTGCGTTATATTAATATTATATTCTTTTCAGCTAAGTTACTTACTAGAAGATTTATCACCAAAAACCTTGTCATACATGATGTTAGTTTTTTTGTCTTTTGTAATGGGGTATTTTTATATTTTTACTCTAAACTTACCTAGTTATAAAAGAGTAAGATCATTAAAGCCAAACTTTAGCAAAATAAAGATAAGGATTAATGAGATCTTTTTGGATATAAGTTTTTATCTAATTGTAATTATTACAATTATACAAGGAATATACAGCGGCGGATATCCTATTATATGGTTGGCACTAGGAGATCATAAAACATATTTTGATTTTGGAATTCCTACATTTAACGGTTTGTTTTTGAGCTTTTTATTATTTTATAGTATGCTACTTTACATAGAACTCGTTAAAAATCCTCGGAAAAAATACATTTTATATTTTATTGGGGTAATCTTAATACCAATTATTATTATCAGTAGGCAGGTATTAATTACACTTATTATCCAATTAACGATTATACATCATTTATATATTAGGAGAATTAATTTTTCTCGACTATTACCTGTAATTATTTTAGTGATTATTTTATTTGGTGTAGTGGGTAACTTTAGAACAGGTCTAGATAATTTTTTATACATATCGCAATATAAAGGTGAACAGATGAACTATTTCCTTTCGGGATTTTACTGGGCATATATATACCTTACAATGCAATTGGCTCATATAAATAATTTGATAACTTATATAGATTTTGACTATGGTTATGGAAAATTTATGTTTGAATCATTTTTACCAACTGTTTTTCTTGACTTCTTCTATTCTAATGTCACCTATAGTAAACCCGTGTTCTTAGTTCATCCCAATTTTACGGTCTCAAGTTATATGACCTCCCCTTTTTTAGATTTTGGGATTTTAGGTTTATGCTTTTATACCTTTATCATTGGAGCACTAAGTTGCTATGTTTATCATAATTTAAGATTAGAAACGACAGCCAAAAATTTTATGATTTATGTAGTTTTATTGCAGATAATAATGATGTCATTTTTTGTTGATTTTTTGCTATATCTCCCTGTTTCATTTCAATTTTGTTGGATTTTAGTATTAAAGAAATATTACCAATAAGCCATAACCGGAGTGTTATCTATGAATTTTGAAATTGGAACTATAGACATAATTATTGTCAATTATAATACTAGAAATTTAGCTGATTTATGCATAAGTAACTTACTAAAACTTGATCTAAAATTAGAAATAATTTTTATTGATAATAACTCTTCAGATGGTTCGTACCAATATATTAAAGGTAAATATGGGGGGAAAATAATATGTGTACAAAATGAACGAAATGTAGGTTACAGTGCTGCGGCCAATAAAGGAATACGAATATCTAAAAGTAAATATGTTATAGTTCTTAATACTGATGTATTATTGACAAAGAAATTTATCATTAAAACTGTAACATACCTAGAGGAAAATACTCATGTTGGAGCTGTTTCAGGTAAGCTAATCAAGTATGATTTCAACAAAATGGAATCATTAAATGTTATTGATAGTACCGGTATTGTTGTTTATAAAAATATGAAAATGGAGGATAGAGGGCAAAATGAGACTGATTTAAATAAATACGATAATAATATAGAAGTATTTGGAGTGTCTGGAGCTGCCCCTGTATTTAGAAAAAAAGCCCTAGAGGATACTAAAATATCAGGAGAATATTATGATGAAGATTTTTTTGCTTATAAAGAAGATATAGATCTGTCTTGGAGATTAAGAGCTTTTGGATGGGAATGTCATTTCGTTCCAGAGGCAGTTGCTTACCACGGTAGAGCAATAAGTAGATCGATAAGTATTTTAAATATGAAAAGGCATAGAGAAAAGCAATCAGAATTTATTAGAAGGCTCTCTTTTATAAATAGTTATCTTATATTAATAAAAAATATGGATTCTAGAAATATAATAAGGATTATACCTAGAGAATTATTAAAACTAACTTATGTAATAATATTTGAACCTCGATTATTAAAAACCATACCTACAATTATAAAATTAGGGAAAAAAATGTTACAAAAACGTAGGTCCATAAGAAGGAAGATCAAAAATAAGAGTAGTAAAGTATTTTTTGAGTAGGATTTGTCAATAAAAATTTTATTATAATGTTACATGAATCAATTTCATAAATCTGAGCCCAACGGGCTCAAGGGATTTTATGAATAAAAAAAGGAGTACCTCCCCAAATCTGAATAGAGTAATTGTCCAAGAAAACTCTAGAGATTGGGGGATGACTCCCTATGTCTATTATACGACAAAGAAGTCTTTTTGACCTGCAAGAATTATACAATCTTGAACCCACCCATCGTTTTGAAGCTGTATTTTCAACAATTGATATCGACCCTATTTTAGCTATAGTCAGTAAGAAGTCGTGTTACGGTGCTCCTGTTCAGCTGAATTATCCTGCGATGGTTTACTCCCTTGTGGCAAGAATTACTGAGCGAATCCCGACGATTAAAGATTTGGTTCAACGTCTCAAACACGATTACATCTTTCGTCTTGACTGTGGTTTTCTTTTATCCGATGCCATTCCATCGGAAGCTTCCTATTCAAGAATGATCACTAAGATTAGTGAGACCAATGTCCTAGAACAAGTGCATCAGGCGATATCAGAAGGATTTATTAACGATCATACCTTGGCTATCGATGCAACACACATAGAATCTTGAGACCGAGCTTCTTCTAAAAGAAGAAAAACTTGAGAAAAAACCTAAGAACCTAGATTCCGCGTCATTGAATTTGGAATGAAATGTTTTCCATAATACGATGTTGTAGAGCTTTGGTATGTTCGACATCTTCTAATCGGAACTATCATTTAGCACCATCTTTAGACATTGAAAAAACCAAATAACCCCTTTCAGTGCTTTAGACACGCGTGTTTTCGACACCATTCCCGCCTTTAAGCTGCGTATAAATGGCGGGACCCATCCCTAAGAGAGTTAATATACGTTCAATTTGGGACCGAAGGTTCTCCGGTAATAGACGGATGGTTTGCCCATTTTGCTCCATCTGCACGATCTGTACTGTGTCCAATATTTCCAGCACTGCTTCACCGGTGGGACGAAAGCTTGCGCGACCACCCATCAATTCCAAGGGTTCCTTTTCTTTAGCCATCTCGCGGCGGATCAGGTATTCAAAAAGACTGTAAATCATGACACTGATCATCATGATGTAAGCAAATGCTTCAACCCACTCGGGCTTGGACAAATAGATACTGCCAACAAAATAAGGGTTCTTGAGAAAACGGAAACGGTTTTCAACCGTCTGCTGTGCTTTATACCCTTTTAACATGTCTTCATCCGTCAGCTTTTCCTCATCCATTTCGTTGGTGATCAGAATAAAAGTGGACGCTTGTTGGTGCAACTGCTTCAGTTGTCCTTCTAAAGGCGGTTGAACGCTGACCCGAGTTCGACAGTTTGAAACCTTTTTTGGACAAACAAAATTTACAAAATGCTTTTAAATCAAGGCAGATTCGGATGACTACCCAGAAAAATGGCGAGATTTTCATAGGCACACGTTTGTTAAATTTTTGCTTTCCATTTTGTTGTTTATAGGGTATAATATAGGCATGTACATACGTCGAGTCACTCGTAAAAACAAAGATGGATCTGTCACCGCTTATCTTCAACTTGCTCATAACGAATGGGATCCGAAGGCCAAATATTCAAAAGCGAAGGTGATCTATTCTTTCGGTCGGGAAGATGAATTTGACCGTGCGGTCCTGGAGCGTCTGGCCAAAAGCATTTCGCGATTCCTTTCCCCTGAGCAAGCATTTGAAGCCAGGGATGCGATTGGAGAAACAGCCGAATTTTTGTTTCAGTCTTACAAACGCCTGGGCGGCGTTTGGATGCTGGATCAGCTCTGGCGCAAATTAGGGATGGATCGGATTCTTCAGAAACTGTTTGCTTCTCGCCATCACCAGCTGGATATCGAACGGCTGATCTTTGCCATGGTGGCCAATCGCGCCCTGGCCCCATCCAGCAAATTAGCCATGGAAGATT